>CACYCN010000053.1 GCA_902772895.1 uncultured Ruminococcus sp. | reverse complement strand
TCACTTCTGCAAAGGACAACCCTATCAGCCGTCTGTCAGATCGGCAATTTAATCATATAATTCTGATAGTTATGATTTGTGGCATCAACAGCGGAAAGGGCAAGATAGATTTGGTCAGCAACATGATTTTCCTGATCGGATTCCAACTGAACCTCATCCACAATGATACCGGTCTGAATGGTAACGGTTTCCCCTTTTTTGAGGCTGAGTCTGTTATTGATTTTGGTACCGAAAATAGTAACCGCACGATCGCCTATCAGATCCACATTTTCGTAGAAAAGCGATTCCCTACATCGATGATGTAGCTATCCAATTCGAAAACACGGTGCAGATCATCAATATCTTCTTCTGCCGTCATTTCCATATCGACAAGATAGAAACTTGTAAGAGATTTCACATCTTTTGCCACACCCAGATGTTCCTCATCAGCGCCCTCATACGATTTTTCGACTTTTTCTTTGATGAGCGAACCGTCATAATTAAAGAACATCCCGAAAGTATTGTTACGTCCCAGGCTGACAAAATCGTTTCTGTCAAGACCGTCAGCATTTTCACGTTTTTGTACAGAGGTAACTCTGGCATTCACACTGACAGGTTCCTCATCGTCATCTGCGGTACTGAGTCGGATGGTTTCCCCTAACTTTGCTTCCTGCAATCTTCCCGCCAGGAAAGCGTCTCTGTACCCGGTTCCCCCAATGGAATAATCTTTGATGGCGCCGTCAAATACATACTCGGAATCATCCAGCGTATCTTCGGGACGCTGGTTTTCAGGGGCGGGTTCCACACACAGCTGTTCGGTAATTTTCAGCAGTTCCTGATAATCCGTACCGCTACAGCGCACCAGACAGTGATATTCATCAAAGTATTTGAAAGAGCCATAAAATAAACGATCGGTATTTTCCGCTTCCTTGAAGGTAATGAGGACTGTTTTATGCCCGTCATATTCGGTTTCGGAAGAATCGATGACATTGGTCAGATCAAATTCATTGTCATCACCATAGAAGATCATGGCATTGAAATATTCATCATCATGGGAATAATTGAGCCAGCTGCTTCCCAAATTGCCGGAAGCATATTGATCCGGAAGATAACCGAACCGGATATTCATTGCCTGGAACACATTCTGATCCGACTGTGCATTCTCCACTTTGACATTGAGCCCATATGTTCCTGTTCTGACGGTTGTCAGACCGAACAGATTCGTAGCGGCAGCGGTCACGGTAACCGTACCCAGGATCGCCGCAACGATACAGACTGCCATAATCTTTTTGATTCCGGAACGGCCCTGACGGACAAAGGAAGTTTTCTTCTGCGCCTCATGACTGCAGGCGCCTTCGGTAACAGATGTACAAACTTGGTTCTTGTTTTCTTTTTTCATAGTGAATTGCTCCTTTCAGTTTTTGTTTCATCAATTAGATTCACGAGAAGGAGCATCGGTTCATTTGAATCGAAAAAATTTTTAAAATTTTTCTCGGTATCATTCGCCCGTCAAAAGGCAGGATATTCCTTCCGAAATCTTCGAAAGGGCGGATCATTGACGGGCAAAAAGAAAAGGACCGCCGAAGCAGTCCATGTTTTGCAGAGCAGTAATGTTTCATTCTGTCAGAAGGCAACAGAAATCGGATTTTTCAGTCCGGTCTGATTCCTTCCGATTCTTTAAAATAGCCGTCAATAGCCGATTGATTGAGTTCCTCACCGATGACGATCAGGACATCCTGACCGAGTTCAGCCGGAGAGGTATTGAGACTGCTTTTATCGGCATTGAGTTCATACCAGCAGCCCTCCTCTTCGAGATAGCCCTTGATCCGCAGCACCTTACCGCAGTCAGGGTCATCAAAGATACGCTGAACGGTATCGGTCAGATGCTTCAGCGTCATATGATTATTCATATAATACAGAGAACGATATTCTGCTTCCTCATCGGATTGTTTGACAAAGTCGCCTTTTTCATAACCGCCGCCGGAGAGTTCATAATAATCCTCATAGGAATACTCTTCGGGATTTTTGGCAACAATTTTATCCTCGATCCACTTACCGCAGTAACGTTCCGCCAGTGAACCGATATACCGGACAGTTGCCGCCACCTGATCTTCCGTCACGAGATCCGCCTTACTGAGCACAATTTTACCGGCATTAGCCAGTTGAGAAGCAAGGATATATTCGGAGACGGAAGACAAGGACATATCAACGCCGGCATCCACAATTGTAATGACACTGCCGATTTCATACCATTTATCCAGCGGATCTTCATGCAGGGTATCAAAAAATTCATCGGTATCATAAATACCGGAGGGTTCCACGATGACCCTGTCATAACCGCTCATTCCCATCGCAATCAGTTTCGTTTTAAAGCGGCGTTTATGGCAGTCCTCATCACAGGCGCCCGCCACGGTTTCGATATCACACCGATCCCCCTGCAATTCCTGCAGAAGCATCCGGTCAACATTCACGGCGCCGAAATCATTTTCCAGAATGCCGATTTTCATTCCCTGAGAGATCAGGAACTCGGCATATTTTTTGATAAAGGTTGTTTTACCGCTGCCCAGAAAGCCGGTAATCAGGTCGATTTTAATCATAACGCACCCTTCTTTCTGACATACACTATCTTGATTCTTAGTTTCAGTATACCACGTTTTTCCAGCAGAATC
>CACYCN010000052.1 GCA_902772895.1 uncultured Ruminococcus sp. | reverse complement strand
CCCGCCGCAGCCTTTACTGTTATTGATTTTCGATTCAATAAAGCTATTGATCGTTTCAGCAGTTCTGACTCTTTGCGCCAATGCAGACAGACAGGTATTTCCGGGTGCTCTGGGGCTATACAGTTCCGGGACATTTCTGAGCCACGAATTATGTATTTCTAACTTTTGGGCTTCATCAAAGGAATAATATTGTGTTGTCAGCCAGTCAAAATAGGATTGCTCGATATCGTACAAAACTCCGTTTTCAGAGTGAGCCATCATACCGGTTGCAGTAAAGAGCGTCATCTGCGTATCATCAGAGATAAGCGCCTTACCTCTTCTTTGATTCAATTCATATTCTGTGATACCTTCTTTACCGTATCGGGAGAATATCCGGGATTCTCGCTGAAATTCGACAACATAACCGAGGGCATCCCCGATTGCTCCACCGATCAGACATCCTCTTATTTGATCTTTTTTGTTTATCACGGTCACTGCCTCCTTATCGTTTTACCACTTTTTCATCTTTCACGAACGTGCAATACAGCAAAGTCAAATCACTTCTTTTTTCTATTATATCACAATCCATCCCGACATACAAGACCGCTATGCCCGACGCTTTCCCGGAGGGAACCCTTTTTCAGGCAAAAAAAGAGCGCAGCAAATATGTGATGCATATCGAGGCAGGAAAGATGCCGCCGTTCAAAGTGAAGGAATTCCGGTCGATCACGGCTTACAATGACGAAGATGTTCTGATTGAGAATCCGATTGACCGATATGCGATCAGTAATAGAACGGACTTTGAAACGAATGAAGACGGGTCTGTCGATGGACAGCGCCGTCCATTCAAATCCGATAGCGGAGGATAGCACGACTGTGGGCGTTGTTCCGGACAGGCAGCGGAATCAACCTCTGTAAAATGAGATGTTTTTTAAAAGCTGAATATCGGGATAATGAGTCAGCGATCATACGTTTTCGTGATAACCGTTCGTCCCAAAAATTAACCGTTTATCCCAGAACACTTGTCAATGACTGCAAATTTTTTTATAATGGAGATATATCAAATTAAAAAGGAGTGATTCTTTATGAAAACCAAAGCCAGGCAACTGGTGCGAAAAGCGCTCGGTTTGCTGACGGCATTATCACTTTCGGCGACGATGTTCATTCTTCCCGTGACATCCACCCTGAAAGTCAATGCCGGACTGGTGACGAACGTCATCACAGGCAAATGGAGTGCCATTGCAATGGGCGCAATTGAACGAGGCGTCATCTTCGGTGTCTCAAAAGCCAAAAGCGCCACCCAGAATGACGGTATGTATCAGGTGCTGCGGTGGACACAGCGAATTCTTGCCGGTAATTCCGGACTTGTGGCCTCCGATACCCTTGCAGCCGTCAAGCAGATCCAGGCTGAACTGGATGCGCTTGTCGCATATACCAAACAAAGTTCAGGAGAGATCGAAAAAAAGCTGAATGAACTCGAAACCATGGAGCTTCAACAGAATTTCAAGCAGAATTATTATAACGCTGTTTTCAATTTCAGCAATGGTTATAATACGATGCTCTCTGATTTCAATGATTTCTTCAATGCCTTTGCCAATTATGCGAAAGAAAGAGAGAACAATCCGGAAGCGGACACATCGACTCTGAAATTGGCATATCTCAATCTGCTCACCAGATATCACAATAAGGATGTGTCGAATCTGTTTGTCACCCCGCTGATCGGAGACGCCCAGAACAGAGGTTTTCTCTCGACCATCAGCCCGTATGACCAGACACAGCGTATCCTGACAAATGAGGACGTCTATGATCCCGCAACATGGGGCAATACGACGGGACTATTGACAGGAGATTCCTATCTGGAAGCATTTTATAACTATATCACCCATGTATCGAATTTTGAAAGCAATGTTCACAGTCAGATGCGCAGCGCCGCCAACTTTGCAGCGGATGCGGCCTATAAATACATACAGGCATACCGCTACTATGTGGAATTTGAAAGCATGCTGATCTCTGCCGAATCAACGGATCCTGATCTGGCGCAGACGAATGTCCAAGCGATCTGGGATAGATTTATCAATTATTCGAATATGGCGCAAAGAGGTCTCAATCAGATGGTATATCTCCACAAAGAGGTATTTGATTCCTTCATGAGAGACTATGACGTGGATACCACCCTGACCATCGGCAACTATCAAAGCGAACAGCTTCTGTTTAATGCCTTTATGGATTATATCAACGCCAACGGCGGCAAAAATAGCGAGTATGACAGCATTGATTGGAGTGACGGAACGGATAATAACGATCACGGCAATTACAAAGGGAAGAGCCAGTGTTATACCAATACGAAAATGACCGTCTCGAAAATCACCAGTGCCAATCAGAAGGCGTATCAGTTCAAGCTTGTCTCAGAGACGGACAACAGGGCTTACGCCATCCGGCAGTCGGGTAACGGGAACGAAAAGTTCTATGGCTTTGATCTGACCTGTATTCCGCTGACTTCTGTAAATAAACCCGGCGGTACGACGATCTCACTGGACGCTCTTAACCTGCTGAAAAACACCTCCAACGGATTTTATGCGCCGAAAAATGTTTCGGAGTTCAGTGCAGTGACGAGCAGCAGTAATCCCGTCTATCCGCAGGACGGTCTGATGACGGAATATCTTACCACAGAGCTGGTATTTGCGGGTTTCAGCACACCGAATCTGCCACAGTTAGATAAGGTTGGCGATAATTCGAAAAATGCGGCGGACGGTCCCAACTACGTCCTGCTGAAAACCCCATTGATCTGGAATGAATCCAACAGCTTTGATAATATGTTAAAAAATCATGATATGAGCATGACCCTTGCCAATGCTTCGATGCACAGTATGCCTTCCACCGGTGTGGTCGATCTGGAGGCAACCGTGAGAGAACCGCATGAAAAAGGCACCCGTAAGAATAAGGAAATGCTGGTCATGTATACAGGCGCCCCGAAAGAGGATATTGACTTGTCAACCACTGACGGCGGCAGTACCTATTTTACGGTGACCAGTCTGGCGGAATATCTCAAGGGCAACTCGTCCCAGACCCGGTACACCAGTAAACAGTATCTCTGGAGCGGTGATGTGGTAGACCTTGCGTTCCGTCCGAACGAGGGCATGACCGTTACCAAGGTGCAGCTTCAGGACAGCCAGGGCAATGTACTGGAAGATCTGCTGAGCGACAGCACGGTCTATTATGATCCGAATGCGGATGTCGGCACAAGCAGTTCGGGGGATCTGACGGAAAGCTATACCGTCTCTGCCCAGGAACAGTTTGAGGATCTCATCCCCGACAGCGAAGGTTACAGACATTTCTTATTCCCCTTCCCGTATCATAGCTGTAAACTGGTAGTGACCTATGAGAAAATCAATAGCGCATTGCTGACTTATCCGTGTCAGACCCACGATCTGGCAGAGAATAATCAGGCAACGGTCGTCATGCAGTACGGCGGTTATGATTATCTTGCCCAGAAGGAATTCCATGCGGGCGAAATGGTTGATATTATCACCACCGGCTATAACGGCTATATAGCCGACGGTATCTATCTGACGGACGAAAGCGGCAACCGCTTGGATATTGAGGTAGTGGAAACCACCAATACGACGATCCGGGTATCCCCGACAGAACGCAGTTTTTGTTTTATTATGCCGGATCAGGCAGTGCACGTTTATCCGACACAGGAAACGGCTTATGAAGTAACGGTGTATGACAATAACAGTTCTCATACCTTTGATCTTGTCAAATGCTTCGACTTCATCAATCTCCAGGAAATCAACAGCTGGCAGACGGCAGATTCCGTACCCTTTGCCCAAAACGGCAGAGTGGATATCAATATCAAAGCCGATAACGGATTCTTCATTAAAAACATCAGTGTAATTGACAATGATAACCGTGTGCCGGTGCCATGTATCAATACCAACGAGGGTATCCGATTTACGATGCCCGCCGGCAGTGTTGCCGTCAAGGTAGAAACCGAACCGATCGATATTGAAAAATTCGTAGCAAGAATAGAGGAAGGCAGCGCTGAAGTGATCCACTTTGTTGACAGCGGCGGAAACGAAATCAATGCGTCTTCCTTACAGATCGGTACCGGTGAGGAAGTATCCTTCCGTTCCTCCATCAAAACGATCAGCATTCTGGACAGTAACGGCTCGGAAGTTTCCTATGAACCCACCGGGGACGATTCTTACCGTTTTATCATGCCCGCTTCGAATGTAGAACTCAAGGCGGAACTCTATGTAGCTTCCATCAAAGCGGACAGCAGAAACAGGATCCAGTTTGTGGATGAAAACAATGTTTCCTTCAGCGAAACCACCATTCACAGAGGCGGTGGCACGGAAGTCAGATTTTACTTCAATCAGAATGACTGCCATGAAATCCTCCATGTGCTGGACAGCGCAGGTTCAGAGGTTGCTGTCACCGCTGCAGGCAATCAGATCTATCACTTTATCATGCCTGCCGCGAATGTAGAAGTATCCTACGCCCAGAGCGATACCCCCGTCCATCAGTATCAGAACGGCTTCTGCCGGTTCTGCGACCATTACGAAACACCGGAAAAAAATGCCGACGGTGAATATGAGATCCGCAACGGCGGTAATCTGTTCTGGATGGCATCCATGATGAACGATGACCATACCAAGGCTGATTTTACAGACGTTGATTACTCTGCGGCCATGGTTCTGACAGACGATATCGATCTGGAAAACAGACAGTGGATTCCGATGACGGTAGGTACCGTTCAGAACCCGATCAAATTCAGAGGACATCTCAACGGTAACGGTCACACCATCCGGGGCTTCTACATGAATATCTCAGGTCTTTCGTATTACCCGTCATTGTTAGGTGTCTGTGAAGACGCGATTGTGGAGAACGTATCTCTGAAAGGTAACATGACCGGCAACGAAGGGCTTCCCATGATTATCTGCCCCCTTACGAATTCTGCCGGGAATTCAACCTTCTCTCATGTCTACAATTATGTGGATATGGACCTGCATGAGACAAACACCTCGCTGTACGTAACCGGTCTGATTCATGTCACGAAAGACTGCACCATAGACCACTGTATCAACTTCGGTAATATTACCTCCAATCAGGCGTCTTTCGTTGCAGGTCTGGTGAATACCGCTTATTCTACCAAAATTGACCGCTGTGTGAACTTCGGTAATATTAACATCCCACAGGCATCTTATGTTGCCGGTCTGGTTTACTGGATGCAAGAGGGCGGTTGGATCCTCAACAGCGCCAATATCGGAAATATTACCGTCAACGACAGCTGTAATGTCTCCGGTATTCTGAAGAATTTCTGTCGTGTAACAGATTTTACCTTTGTCGCCAACTGCTATAACTATGGACAATTAGGCGGCATGAGCCATCCCATTTACTACGAAACTGAGGGATCCGGCGATCTGGTTATCAGACATTGCTACTATCTCGAGGGCTCCGCAAACGAAACCTCCTCCTATGGCGAAGCAAAATCCGCCGAATCCTTTGCATCCGGTGAAGTTGCTTATCTGCTGAACACTCCCCTGGAAGATAACGGTCCGGCATGGTATCAGGATATCGATAACGGCAAGGGACCTGACGCTTATCCGCTTCCGGATGAAGAACGGGGCATGGTCTACTATATCGATGCCGAGGACCGTTATTCCAACTATCCGGAAGACGTTCCCGCCACTGTCACCGTCAGCATGGATACCGACCAATTCATCTATGACGAATCCGGCAATGCGACTTCCTATCTGACCTTTGACAGTACCGGCACTTCCGATCCTGTTACGGTTGAGCAGAATTCGGAAGTCATCATCCGTTATACCACCGATGATACCCATACACTGGCAAGCGTTACGGCAATCGGTCAGACTTCCGGCGAACAGACCACACTGACAATGGATAACGGTACGATCACCTGTCCGGTCACGGAAGAAGATCTGCTGATCGTTCCTGTCTTTGAGGAGATCGAACTTCCCGTCACCGTCAGCATGGATACCGACCAATTCATCTATGACGAATCCGGCAATGCGACTTCCTATCTGACCTTTGACAGTACCGGAACTTCCGATCCTGTTACGGTTGACCGGAATTCGGAAGTCATCATCCGTTATACCACCGACGATAGCCATACGCTGACAAGTGTTACGGCAATCGGTCAGACTTCCGGCGAACAGACCACACTGACAATGGATAACGGTACAATTTCCTGTCCGGTCACGGAAGAAGATCTGCTGATCGTTCCTGTCTTTGAGGAAATCGAACAGCCTGCGCCGGATCCGAGCGGAATCAGCACTTATGAAGAACTGGTAGCCTTTGCGGAAAAAGTAAACAATGATTATGCCCATTACGGCAGCATGAATGTTTTCCTGGCCAACAACATCATTGCGCCGGAAGACAGCAGCTGGACACTTGCCATCGGTTCCGAAGAGCAGCCCTTTAACGGCACCTTCGACGGTAACGGCTATGTCATTTCCGGTCTGAAGATCAACATCGCAGACAATGGCGGTCTGTTCGGTTCAATCGGACCGGACGGTCTTGTCAAGGATCTTGCCGTAGTAGACTGCAGTTTTGTCGGAACGCCCCGATATGCAGGCGGCATTGCTGCGGTGAATAACGGTACCATCGATCATTGTCTCAGCGGCATTACGCCCGATTCCAGGAAAAAGGTCTATACCCCGGACGGTAAAAGTATTGTACTGGATCGGTATAATTCCTCTGTCACGGGAGAGCTCTGCGGCGGTATTGCAGCCGTGAATAACGGTACCATAACGGGTACCAGAAGCGGCGCCTACGTTTACGGCAAAGCCTGCGGCGGTCTGGCAGGCGAGAATAACGGTGTCATTTATGGCTGTGCCAATAACGGACCGGTAGGAAAGAACTCCGTTCAGGTTCAGTTCTGCGGCGGTCTGGTCTGCACCAATAACGGAAAGATCGCTTCTTCCTATAACTCCGGATTACCGACCACACTTGACAGTTCCAAGACCTCCATCGGCATGATTGCGGCGCTCAGCAAGTCCGGAGACATCACCAATGTTTTCTGTTACAGCGTCAACGGTATCCCGGCAGCCGGTACCATGCCCGAAGAAGAGAAGGACGCTTATGTTGACATCAGCGGTAAGGTAACCGTATTGGATAATACGACCATGCTTGACAGCAGCTTTGCCGATACCCTCAATGAAGTGACGGATGATACCGTT
>CACYCN010000051.1 GCA_902772895.1 uncultured Ruminococcus sp. | reverse complement strand
GCGCAAATCCGCCGAATGTATATACAGATCTTCTTGATGAAATAATATGATATCGGAAACAAAAAAGCAGACAACATTTTGTTGCCTGCTTTTTTTGTGATTATTATTTTATCATGTCGAGTATTTCAGCTTTTGGCCTTACGCCGACTTTTATATCTGTTGTCTGACCGTTTTTAATAACGGCAATAGTGGGTATGCTCATTATGCTGAACTTCTGAGCGAGCATTGACTGATCGTCTACATTGACTTTGCCGACCTTGATGTTGTCGTATTCTTCGCCGATTTCGTCAACGACAGGGCTCAGCATACGGCACGGACCGCACCATGCTGCCCAGAAATCAAGAAGAACGGGTTTGTCTGATTTGAGTACCTCGGTTTCAAAGTTGGCGGCGGTGATTTCGATAACTGCCATTTTGTTCACTCCTTTGGGTTATTTTTTGGTGGTTGAGGAAAGGGAAGATGCGATAGAAAATTCTGATTATTTCTGATTATTTCTTATTTTTTCTTTTTCTTTTTCGGATTCTTATGTTTCTGGGCATTCTTGGCGGACTGCAGATCCTGTTCGGCGGCAGTGGGCTTTTTCAGACTGCCGAAGGTTTTGGCATTGATCAGCGCCTTGACAAATTGCGGGTGTTTTTCCGTGAAGGAAGCCTCTTCTTCCGGATGGGCTAAGATATACCGTTCCTGCTGGGTGGCATAGATACTGCCAAAGTTCAGAAGGATGATCAGAATGTACATGATAACCGACAGTACCGCGCCGATTCCGATATACGGATAGATCGTCAGGAAAATGTCAACGAGACAAATGACCGATCCTGCCAATATGATAACATGTTTGATATGCCGTTTTTTGTCAAAGGTGGCGGCAAAGAAACCGACCAATGGTACGATGGCAAACAGAAATGCCAGAATACCGTGAAGAATGGACTCACCTACGGAGGCATAATTGCCGAAGGCTTCACTGACCGATCCGCCCAGCATCATCTGTAATCCTGTCTGTGAGACGACTACGGTGGCGCATAACAGTCTCTGTGCTTCTAAAAGGGTCGTATTCAGGTTTTCCAGACTCTCTTCGGTATAGTCGCCACGCTCGATCTCACGGACTTCTTCAATCAGTTCCGCCAGTTTCTGGATATCCACGTCATCTGCAACGGAATATTGCCATTCATAGTTCGCCGTACTGATGGCACGAACCGGTGCAATATCATTATCCGGGTCATAGGTGGGTTCACTGACCGCTTCGGACGTATTGGCGGTACTGCTGTCGGAAGAATCCGAGGTCTGAGAGTCTTCTGCGGAAGCTTCTTCGTGAGACGCTTCTTCCTTGGGGGCTTCTACCAGATTGGCTTTTGCCTCACTGAGTTTCGTATAGGCCTGATCAATTTCTTCCTGTGTGGCAAGGTGGGTATAGGTTCCGGCGATATCCGGCACTACCTCTAAGTTTTCATTGATGGAAAGCTTGGCGTACAGGAACGGGTAGGATACCAGAAAGAGGGTTACCACACACATCAGTACCATGACAATTCTGATGATCTGAGTAGGGGTTGACAGGGCTTTCCGTTTTTTCGGTACATTGATGACAACGACCTTATTTTTTTTCTTACGTCTTTTTTTGCCGTCTTCCGGGAACTCATCCTCCTGATCGTCTGTCAATTCAGGATGTGAAATGGTCCGGGGAGGGGCTTTTGGGGATTGTTTGGATTGCTCCTTCTGAATCGTTTCCGGTTCCGTGATGTCATCCGAAGGGGATTCAGAAGGGGTTGTGGAATCTTTATCTTCTTCCGGTTGATTTTTCAATTCTTTTTCTTTCTTGAGACTTTTATCCTTGTTTTGCTTCATGACAAAATCCTTTCCTGACAGCGGACGGGAAAAAATTTTTGAATAAAGAATCAGCGCCCGGAGGTTGAGCCACAGGGCGCATCAGGTCAGCTGTCGATAATGAGACAGTGCGATATCCGAGAGAAATCAGACAGTATTGAATTTCTCTTTATAGTTAGCGATGGTCTGTTCGATGATCTCAATGGCATATTCACGGCCCTTGACTTCATCCACAACGGTTTCCTTATTTTCCAGGGACTTATAAACGGTAAAGAAGTGAGTCATCTCTTCGAAGATATGAGAAGGCAGTTCCGAGATATCCTTATATCCGTTATAAGTCGGGTCATTGAAGGGAATTGCGATAATTTTCTCATCATTTCTGCCGTTATCGAGCATGGTAATCACGCCGATCGGATAGCACTGGATCAGAGTGAGGGGGAAGATCTGCTCAGAGCAAAG
>CACYCN010000050.1 GCA_902772895.1 uncultured Ruminococcus sp. | reverse complement strand
TAGCAGAAGCTACGGCACCGCCAAAATTGCTTGTATCAGCGCCAGTCGCCGATTTGATTGTAAGGTTGCCAAACTTTACATAACAGGCGCCGTCAACCATTCCGATCGCTCCGCCGTAATGGGAGGCACCGGCGTTTCTCGTCATTGCAGTAATTGCATCATTGATTGTCAGAGATCTTCCGGTGGTATCTGCATGGTATGTTCCGATCAGACCGCCATAACAGGTCAGTGAACCTGTCTGATGTGTCGTGGTAATATCGGAAGAACAGGTGATCGTCACGTCATGATCGTTTTCAAGAATACCGAAAAGACCTCCGCCAGCCCCGCTGCCATTAATCTGACAATTATCGATCAGATAATTCCCTGCCGTAAAGGTCGTCACCGCAGAAGGAATCTGATAATAACCATACACACCGCCGGCACCTTTGATACCGCTGATGATCTGATTCACGGTATAGACAGTATTGGGCATGGTAACGATACCTTCCGTATTGTTTCCGACAATGCCGCCTGCATAGCCACTGGTTTCATCAGCCGCTGTCGTATAGATCTGCGTTGCGGTTCCAAATAATGTACCGGTTAATGCGGTCAATGTGAATGCGGAACCGGAACTCATCTGACCGACAAATCCGCCTGCATTCCCGCCGCCTGTAAATACTCTCGATACGGCTCCTTCTGCTGCACCATTCATAATGGAAAGCGAAAAAGTCAGTTGGGAGGAATCTTTCATCGTTCCGCAGGCTGCACCGATATCATTATGGTTACTGTCCATCATGATCGACTGGTTTGCGGAATTGGTAAAATCCAATGAGGCATTCAGTGTCAGTGAGGAACTGTTGTCCATTGTTCCGATGAATCCCGCAAACTGATCGAGACGTCTCAGATCCGAGTCCTTCGTATATGCCATCGCTTTGATATTCCAGACAGCCTTGGGATTTGAAGAAGTATCGGAAACGACTTTGTTCGCAATAAGAGGCGTATATTTTGATTCTGTCCTGCTCGAACTTTTATAGATTCTGGTAATACCCATCGTCTGGGAACCGTTGACTGATACGGTGTCCTTTACGACATCAAAAAGCGGTACATCCATGGCAAGTGTATCGAGATCATTATTGACAAATCCAATGGATCCGGAAAACGGATATGTCTCATTCCCCAGGCTTTTAAATCCTTCCAGATACAATACCGTACTGTTCGTGGTGGAAATATGGATCGAATCATTCTGATGATACACCGGATATGACTGATAGGCTTCCGAATATGACACCAGATCATCCAGATTGATCGTAATATTATGCGCACTGTCATTGGAATTATACTGGAATTTCGGGTTAGGATCCGGTCCTGTATGATAAACATCAGCCGCTGATACCGTCATGCCTGTATGATTCCGGTCGGAACCGTTCCTGACGGATTCATTCATCGGTAAGATGCCGATTGTCAGGACAAGCACTAACAGTATACTGATGACACGCTGATGATTCTTATTTCTGAAAAATTGATAGATATTCTTTTTCATATGCATCATTCTCCTGATACTCATAAAAAACAATTGATCCTTTTCTCATTGCATCCGATCAATCCCGGATGCGTACAGGAACATTATTCCTGCACCTCTCTGATCTGCTGAACAAACCATGATCCGGATCAGTTATCATGAATCTGAACCGTTATCAGACTGGTTCCCGGCTGGGAATCCTCGGCCGTCAGCTTTTTGAAATCACTTGCCGTAATTCTCCGGTTTCCGGTACTGTATACCTGAATGTTATAATAGTTCCGGTAATCTCTTGCGGCATCATTGGCATTGGCATGCACGATCAGTGTCGCCCATGTTTCTGAACCGGACGGCGCAACGTATTCTACTTCCCCACTCTTGAGATCGAATACCGGTTCCGTTCCTCTGAACAGGTGATTCAGCGAGATATTTGCCGGATCCCACCTAATGGTGATATCCGAAGCCCCCGAACCTGTCAGAACAAGATTATATCCGTCAATGGTTCCGGTAATCGTATCGTTACTTTCGTTCAGAAACGCATCCCAACCGTTTTTCTCAAAATCCACATTCTTCTTGAGTCCCACGACACAACCGATATCCGCCAGATCAGGATAGTTATTATTCTGTCCTCTGGCCAGTGTCGTCTTGAGCTTGACACAATATTCGGTATCCTCATCCAGATCCCAGTTCTGATATACAAGTATGTATTTCAATGACCCCGGTTTGCCTTTTTCATAAACGATGGTCTGATTCTGAATCGTTGCGGATACAGTCTGTCCGACCGGCAGCGTGGCTACGGTCCGACCTTCCTCATTCAGTATGAGTACCAATTTCCCTTCCGCTCCGCCAAATCCGGTCAGATCAGTGATGATATTTCCGGAACTGTCGGTGATGGATACTTCCAGATCGTAAGTGATGTCGGATTCATACGGAAAATCCGGAGACTCCGGTTCATGGTTCCTGATGTATACTTCCGCTTCATATATTTTCGATACCCGGGGCGTCCGGTAAATGGAACGGTGTGCATATCTGCCTTCACTGATCTCTCCGGCAAGCAGATTCGAGGTGAATCCTGTACTCTTGCCGTCTGAGGATACGATCACCCGTTTCATGATACTGTCTTCCCCTTCATAGGAAGCCATGACCGATATGCCGGTGATCGTTACCGCACAGATGATGACCCAGATCAGGAGCCAGCGCTTTTTCAGAAAAACGATTATTCTGTTTTTCATATCATCAGGCTCCTTTCTGTTATCGTTCCGTGTTTTCTCAGCTTGTTCTCTGTACCGTGATCGCAATCATATCCGTTTCTTTTTTCTCTGCCTGCCTGGTCGCATCCCAGGTGACTTCCAGTATGAAATAATTGTAGAATCGTTTGTTATTATCCGCATGTTCCGCGTCTATCGACGATGACTGCCAGTAGATCGGTACCGAACGCTCCTGTACATTCGTATTGGCTCCGTAATTGTTCGCATACAGTGTGTCATTGTTCACTGCCAGTAAATCGCCGCTTTGCGTATTCAGGTATGTCCCTGTTATCGCTGTCGCATTCTGAACATAATACAACGGAATATCCCCGGCATATGCCGGATCCGTCAGGTCATCGGAAAATATCGCAGTGCTTGTGGTATGTGCATTGGAATGGGTTACATATTTCTCTGATGAACCGGCAGGCTGGGTCGTTTGCTCTGTCGCCTGATATAAATGGTATTTGAACTGATTGTTATTGGTATAGGCCAGCTGAATCTTGAATTTCTCCGTGTTCGACCCGAATACCGAAAATACATATTTCTGACTCGCTATTACTCTCGTGACTCCTGTTTTGTCATATACGGTATTTCCGTCTACTTCTTTGGTTTTGGGGGTGGTATAGGTGGCGTCTGTGTAATATATCACCGCTCCGTGTTCGTCTTTTTCCAGTTCATTGACATTCACCGCATCCAGATCAAAATATATCTGATCCTCCCTGTGCGCCGCATTGATATACAGGGAATTCGGATATTGTATTTTATACAGCTCCGCCGCTTTCCGCTGACTGGAATACCACGCTGTTACGGGAATCACGATCACGAGGACAATCCCCAGTGTCACGGCCAGTATCAGCCGCAGCTTCTTTCTGAGGGACAGCTCCCTGATTTTCCTGATGATTGGCATCTGAGCCGACCTCCTTTCCGGCGTTTCGCCCGCTTGACCCTTCCGGCGTCGGCTTTGGTTGGCCGGTCTTCTGAGGGTCAGGGACTTGCCGCCTCAATTGTCTGACTCTACGGTCACTTCGATCATAAAATAGGCGATCCTCGTGCCGATGGCATAGTCCGCCTGATTGTAGCCTCTGCTCAGATCGGTAAATGCCGGATAATCAAAATCCGCACTGCTGTTGACCGG
>CACYCN010000049.1 GCA_902772895.1 uncultured Ruminococcus sp. | reverse complement strand
TGCAAAATCGGGAGCGGCAGCTTGCCGCCGTTGCTTATTTCAGTTCCTGTTTACGGAAGAAATAGAAAGTCAGTAAGAGGAACATACCCATCACTGCGACGGAGGAGATGAGGGCATAAAGAACAAATTGATTCCAATCCTGCGCTAACGCAAAGGTCTCGGAGAAAAGCTGATCCGGCACAAATCTGGTCACATCGATATCTGACTGGAACAGCTTTGACAGACCGAAATTAAGCGCAAGATAAATGATCTGCAAGGATCCGGAGCCGATGACAACACCCGTAATCACACCCAACGTCATATTCCGCAGTCCCATTACGAAGAAAAATACCACCATCGTCATTGCCCACATCAATAAGAACTTCACCAGATAAATCAGAAGTCCCATCGGAATCCGGCTGTCAAAATTCAGCTGATGCGTCACCATATTGCCGATAAAGAGACCGATCAGACCTGCCGTCAGCATGATAAAATCATGAATTCCGATCGTCAGGAAATTGGCCATCACCATCTGACCTTTACTGGGCAGCTGTCCGATCAGGTTTTTAATATAGCCGCGTGAAAAGTCCGCATAAAGATAGGACGCTACGGATACCATCACAAAAATCAGCAGAACCGAGAATCCGCTGTAAGGCGACATGAACAGATAGGAGACCTCCACCGGCGAATTGATCTGAGCCGCAATCATTTCTGCTTCCGCAATCGACTGCGCATCCTGAGTCGCCTCCGCCACAGCCGTATACAGATTACTGAACAGGATTCCGAGCAGGGGAGCGATAAACGTCACCAGAGCAATGATACCGCTGAAGATCCATAGTTTTTTCATCCGGAACATTCGGTAAAGATTCATTCTCATCAGATTACCCATGATCTTCACCTCCTGTAATCGAAAGATAATAATCCTCCAGAGAGAAACTCTGACAGGCAACTTCTTTGACAAAGATATCGTTTTCTACCAGCATCTTCACAACATTCTTTTCCCGGCTCAGCGGTTCATCGATCCGGATCTTACCGTCATCGGTCAGAATCATTTTTTCGATTCCCATCTTCCGGATCACGTCACAGGCTTTCGCATTATCATCCGTCATAAACAGGGTATATCTGCCGCTGCGTTTCTGCAGTTCGTCCCGTGTGAATTCTTCCATCAGTTTTCCTTCATGGAGAATTCCGTAAGAATCCGCCAGTTTACCGAGTTCCTCCAGAATATGGCTGGAAATCATGATCGTGATATTCTTTTCATCCCGCAGTCTGGCAAGCGTAATACGCATTTCTACAATACCCTGTGGATCAAGTCCGTTAATCGGCTCATCCAGGATCAGCATTTTCGGTTCTCCTACCAATGCCAGTGCGATTCCCAGACGCTGTACCATGCCAAGAGAGAACTTTCCGGCTTTCAGCTTACCGGTATCCTCCAGTCTGACCTGTTTCAGCAGATCCTCCACATATCCCGGACGATCTACCCCCAATCCCAGACATTTCAGCTTCACATTATCATAGGCTGACATATGCGGATAAATACCCGGCGCTTCAATCAAGGCGCCTACCTTTTTCATTTCCTGCTGCCGTTCGGCTCCGGTCTTCCCGAAGATTGAAAAATTACCGTCACTCGGTCTGGCAAGACCTGTCAGCATTTTCATCAAGGTAGTTTTTCCGGCGCCGTTACGTCCGATCAGACCATAGATCTGACCCTCCCGGATCTTAATACTGACCTCTTTGACAGCATCTTTGTTGCCATATGTTTTGGTTAACTTATCCGTTGCAATTGCATAATCCATAAGCTGTCGTTACACAGACAGCGAATACTTCGCCGTCTTTCCGTAACATCCTCCTTTCCGCTATTGCGGCTTCCGATAAAACGTATTCTGACATTTCCGGCTGATACCGGACGACAGTCGGAACGATAGATATCTTTTCCGGTTTTATCGGAAGCCGTATGATTATTTTTCATTATACCATATGTTCCGACCGGTTTTCATCTGTCATTTCCTACAAAAAAAGAAGGTGTTTTCGTACACCTTCTCTCTTTTCAATCAAAAAATCAGATTTTCCCGATTGTCTCATTTATGATATTTGCCGCCGCTGCTGATCTGGAACGCCCGATAGATCTGTTCACAAAGCATCACTCTTGCCAGCTGATGCGGAAACGTCATCCGGGACATGGATAACCGGCACACCGCCTGAGATTTCACTTCGTCCGACAATCCCCAGGAACCGCCGATCACAAATGCCACCTGACTGACACCGTTGACTGCCAGTTTTTCCAGTTCAGCCGCCAGTTCTTCCGACGAACGCTGTTTTCCTTCAATACACAATGCCATCAATGCCGCTCCGGCAGGCACTGCGCCTGTAATACGCTTGCCTTCCTTCATCAGAGTCTGACGAATCTGCGCCTCAGAGGGAGCGTCACCTAACCGTTCCTCGTCGACTTCGATAATCCGGAAACGACAGAATGACTGTAATCGTTTCGCGTATTCCTGACACGCTTCCGTCCAGTATTTTTCTTTCAGTTTTCCTACACAGATAATCGTTACGCCAAGCATTTCATTTCCTCCGATTTTCTCTCTGACCAACCATAAACCGATCACTCCGGAACTTTCTCCGTCAATAAATCACGCCGCCCGACACATTTGTTTCAGGAACTACGGAGAGCAGAAAATCCAGATTTTGTTTCATCCCGTTTTTTTCCAGTTCACACAGAGACGCCTGCAAAGCCAGTTCCGGAAAATTATTTTCCTTACTGAGATGTGCCAGCAAAAGTCTTGTGGTACCGGTCCTGACTAACTCACAAGCGGTTTCCGCACAGGTTTCATTCGAGAGATGTCCGATCTCCGACAGAATTCTCTGTTTCAATACATAAGGATAGGAACCGCATCGCAGCATTCCCACATCATGATTGGATTCCAGCACAACGGTATCACAGCCGGAAAGCGCCTGCTGCATCCGTTCTGTGACAACGCCGGTATCCGTAGCAAAAGCAGTCTTTCTTCCGTCCGGTGTTTCGACAAGATAGCCATATCCTTCCGCGCAGTCATGTGAGATCCGGAAAGGAGTGACATACATATCGCCGACCGATACCCCGTCAAGTGTCAGGGGTATAATATCTATTTTTTCATTGATGACGCCCTTTTGTTCCAATGCCTGAACGGTTCCGAAGGAAGCATATGTTTTCAGATGATACCGTGAGGCAAAGACCCGCAATCCGCTGATATGATCGGAATGTTCATGGGTCACGAAGATTGCCTGCAGCCGGCTCCGGTCAATTTCGTTATTTTTCAATGCAAGTTCAATTTGTTTTGCGCTTCTGCCGCAATCTATCAGAATTCCACATCCTGCTGCTTCCAGATAATACGCATTTCCACTGCTTCCGCTGAACAGCGGACATAATTTCGGCATTTAAATCCTCCTCTTGCGCAGAGCCTGCGCTCCCAATTCGCGTTGTCGTTCGCATACGCTCACTCTGTTTATTCAGACTTCCAATTCCGTATCCGCGTTTCACCGGCGGCGGCAAGCTGCCGCTCCCAATTCGCGTTAACGTTCGCATACGCTCACTCTGACTTACTGAATTCTACTTCATTGCCCGCGTTTCACGGCGGCGGCAAGCTGTCGCTTCCAATTCGCGTTGTCGTTCGCATACGCTCACTCTGTTTATTCAGACTTCCAAT
>CACYCN010000048.1 GCA_902772895.1 uncultured Ruminococcus sp. | reverse complement strand
GTCATCTGTGACAAGACGCTCTGTTTTCGGATAATTGAAAATAATATCGTTTCCGGAATTTTCTTCAAGATAATCTGCAAATCTTTTGGCATACCATTTTGCCATTCCGAGGTTATGCAGAAGATAATTTCCGCAGTTTTCGGGAGAAGTACCGGGAACGCTCTGATAGGTCTGTACCTCTCTGAAAGCGCTGAGGATAAGCGCGTAGATCTCCTGCGGTGAACGGCTGCCCTTGAGTATCAGGTAAAATCCCGTCAGACAGCCCATGGGTCCCCAATAGATAACCTGATCTTTCCATTCGGGGTCATTGCGAAGAAAGGTGGCAATGATATGTTCCAGCGAATGCATTGCCGCCGGATCGATAGCGGGTTCTTTATTTGGTCTTGTAAGTCTTATATCGTAGGTAGTGATAATGCTGTCACCGACCGTATCCGTCCGGCTGGTAAAAATACCGGGAACGATATACCGGTGATCGACTGAAAAGCTGGCGATAAGTTTCATCAGACTGCCTCCCTGTAAGCCAACATAAAATGAATATTTTCAAACGCCTTGATACCGTCGTCTCTGTCCGCGAAATACTGCTGCTGTATCATCTGCGGTGTTTCATGATCCTCTATTTCAAAGCCGTATCGATCAAGCACGGAATTGATCTCCGGAAAAGAATAACCGTGCAGCATTTTTTCTCCGAGCTTTTCGGTTATCGATGCAAGCGTATGTACTCTTTCGGAACTCTGATCTGCAAGAGTGGTCTCATCCGGATAGTCAAATGCGACTTCTCCCTGTGCGCGGCAAATATGACTGATTTTTTTGATCGTTTGCTCAAATACCGGCAAAGTCAGATAATATGAAACGCCTAAAATTGCAAAGAATGTCGGAACATCGGGGTCATAGCCCGCGTCGAGCAAAACCTGCGTCATATCGTCCTTTGAAAAATCAATCGGAACAAAGGTCAGATTTTTCGGGATATTCCATTCCAGTTTCCTGATTCTTTCCCGTTTATAGCGGCCTGTATCGGGATGATCAAGCTCAAATATCTTTATTTTCGGATCATCGTTTCTAAATGCAAAGGTATCCATGCCTGCGCCGCAGATGACATACTGGCTTTTATCATACCTTCCGGCAAATTCGATAAGCTTCTGTTCTGCAAATGCTATGCGTGAAAGCGGAATCGGCGCAATATAGCGGTTCAGTTTCGGAAATATCTGTTCCGCAGTGAAATCCGCATGATCTTTGAGATGATCCGTATCAAAATCATTCTGTATAAGCTGACCGATTTCCTCAAATTCTTCCTTACCCATTAAGTCGTAGGCAAGGTAATCGTCAAATATTTTCTTTCGTCCGATGTTTGAATGATAGGCTCGTGCAAAGGAGCAAAGCTTTGCGGTAATACTCTCTTGTGCTGCGATCATAATAATGTTCTCCTTTCAGACAAAAAATGCCGTCTGAACTGCAAGTGAACTGCAGACAGACGGCCTTGGCAAGATAATCCCGTTTTACGGTAAATCAAGTCACCTCTGTAAGCCGCCTGTGCCGTTACAACACATACAGCGGCATACGGGCGCGGCAAAGCTGCCGGAAACAAACGCATTGTTTTCGGCTGATACAGTATGAAGCTGTATATTGCTGCGAATCTTCATTTTGATTACCTCTTTCGTTATTGTACCGAGAACATTGCCGTTGACAGATATCTTTCACCGGTATCGGGCAGGATTGCTACGATGATTTTCCCTTTATTCTCCGGACGATTTGCCAGCACCGACGCCGCCCATACCGCCGCTCCGGAGGATATTCCTACCAGCAGACCTTCTTTTTTGGCAAGCGCTCTGCCTGTTTCAAAAGCATCCTCATTCGTTACTTTAATGACCTCGTCATAAACGGCGGTATCAAGGGTTTCAGGAATAAATCCTGCGCCGATTCCCTGTATTTTATGAGGACCGGGTTTTTCTCCCGAAAGGACCGGTGAACCGGCAGGTTCGACTGCAACAACCTGAATGTCAGGATTTTTGCTTTTCAGAAATTTACCCACGCCGGAAACAGTACCGCCTGTGCCGACCCCGGCAACAAAGATATCTACTTTTCCGTCGGTATCCTCCCAAATTTCAGGGCCTGTCGTATCATAATGTACTTGGGGATTTGCGCTGTTGGTAAACTGACTGGGGATAAAGCTATGCGCATTTTCGGCAGCAAGTTCCTGCGCTTTCTGGATAGCACCCTTCATACCCTTCACGCCCTCTGTCAGAACGACCTTTGCGCCGTAGGCTTTGAGCAGGTTTCTGCGTTCAATACTCATTGTTTCCGGCATCGTAAGAATAACCTGATACCCTCTTGCGGCAGCCACAGCCGCCAGACCGATCCCGGTATTACCGCTTGTCGGTTCAATAATGACGGAATCCGGTTTCAGCAGTCCCTTTGCTTCCGCGTCATCGATCATCGCTTTTGCAATTCTGTCCTTGACGCTTCCGGCGGGATTGAAATACTCCAGTTTTCCGAAAACCGTTGCGCCTGTATTTTTGCTGACAGTCTCCAGCTCTAAAAGCGGTGTCTTTCCGATCAGGTCGGTTATTTTTTGATATGTTTTCATATATCTCTCTCCTCGGATGTTTTTACGGTCAAAAGGCAGTGTCAACATCGTTTCTGAGAATGTATGGCAGTCATAGAGATTTCTCCTTATTTATATAATATAACCTATATGAATAGTAGGTTTATTTCATGAAGTATTATCTCACAGCCGGACTGTTTTGTCAAGACTTTTTTTCGTCCGGATGATAGGATAATCCTATAACTGATTATCGGAATAGGGTTTTTCGTTAACGGTGATCTCCTCGCCGCTTTTTCCTGCCACACAGTGATACAGATCAACAAGGGTGGTTGACTTCATATTCGGACAGATCAGCTTTTTCGTCAGGTAATAGAAATTCTTGTCAGGGCAGCGATATTGCAGATGCTCCTGAATACTTCTCTCCGTTCCGATAATAAATTATTTAGTGTCTGTTTTTTCTCCCCAAAAGCCTTGAAAAGCTGATAAACAGTAGCGTTATAGGGTAAAACATGGTATAATAAGCGCAAGGATAAAGGCAAAAACGGAGCAAAAAGCTTGCGCTTGGAGGGAAAGCAGAGAGGTACAGATTTGATAGGGATCATCCATATAGTCTGAGTGACTTCAATATTTTTATTCTACCGGTTTTTGGGTGTTTGTGTACTGCTCTTTCAGTATAACACTTCAGAGAGCAATAAAGAAGTTTGTGCAGACACAACTGCAAATCCCAAAACCGGTGCGGCAGCAGCCTTTATCGGAAAAATTATTTCTAAAAAAATGCACCCCAAAAGAACTTCTGAGGGTATATATAATGTAAATGAAAAAACAAACCGTTTTTACGTTAAATCAAGGAGGAAAAACCATGCCAAATCCAAAGAGCAGTTTACAGAGAAATTTCGCTTTCATCAAAAAATTCGTAGCTGGCGAGCTGTTTACCGGTATTGCACATGATCTGATCGAGGAAGCTCTTCCGCAGGAAAAAAGCAGCAGTTCAACGACCATATCAACGAGATGTATCTTCTGGCGGGGGGCATGGAAGATGCTTATCAGGATATGCCCTTTACAGTTCCCGAGGCGATTAACCCTTATCAGCGGAGCAATCGGGCTTTGCAGATAGTACCCCTCAACGCCGAAAAAGAGCAGGCGATCATCCATAAGTATAAAGAAATCGTTGACTTCATGAAAGAGGCTGTTGAAGACCCCGCACTTGCCGGTCAGACTGCTGTCAAGAAGCTGATGAAAAATCATATCGATCTGGGCG
>CACYCN010000047.1 GCA_902772895.1 uncultured Ruminococcus sp. | reverse complement strand
ATTCCTGTTAAAATAAACTTGCCTATCCTGATTATCTCTGTAGTTATGAGTATCTAAGAGCTTAGTGATATTAGAATCGGTGAGTGATCACACAGGATAATTCTGCGGCGGCAAGCTGCCGTTCAAAAATCCGTTTTGAAAAATCCTTGTCAAAGGGTTGTTTCGTAACTTTGCAAAAATGATCACGGGTGCGCAGACTCTGCGTCTGTGACCTGTATGTCCAAAATGAAAAGACCGACTCATCAAAAGAGTCGGTCTGATGGAATGAATTTATGATTTGCTGTCTTCCTGAACAATGTCGATGGTTCTCTGCACACTGTAACGGGAAATGCAGGCATCGTTTGTGTTATATTTCAGGTTTTTGGTCTCATCTTCCAGATAGGTCTTGTATTCCTCTGTCTTCATGTTGCGCAGTACGGAGTCACGGAGAATGACTTCCGAAGTATCTCCTTCTTCCTTTTCCTGCTTGATGTTGGCAACTTTATCCTTGATATCGAATCGATAGATCAGATACAGGGTGTTATCAATGGTGACAACTTCTGCTTTCTTTGCGGTAGCGGCTGTCAGTTTCTCTTTGAGATCACCGTCTGTCATATCTTCGATACGCTCGGTAGTGGAAGTGGAGGGAACGGTTTCTACGGAGAAATCTGTTTTATAGGCTTCATTGACATCATCCGTTGTCTTGCCTTCTTCATTCAGCATCTTAACATACTTATTGAAGTTACGCTCTGCGGTTTCTTTCTTATCGTTCTTTTTATCGGTTTCCGTCTCGGTGGAAGATTCCTCGGAACTTTCGGCGGAAGATTCGCTACTTTCATCCGAACTGCTGAGATCATAGGAAACATAATAGTAAGAAATATAGTTGTCGGTGAAATATTGATTCAGATCTTCATCCGAAACTTCTTTATCGCCGCCCTTGCCATAGAGCTTTAAGAATACGGCATCTTTCAGCAGGTCTGTCTGCGCTGTGGCATCAAGATAACTTTCCTGACCAATGCCCAGCTTTTCAAAAATGGCATTATAGAAGTTGGCGTAATAGTACTCGTACATACTCTTGGTAGAATTGTACTCCTCATCGGTGTAGGAGGCATCGTACTTTTTGGCAAGATCCGCTACTACCAGTTCTGTCAGAGCCGCTTTCTTGGCTTCTTCCTCAATCCATTTCCTGGCATCCTTGCCTTCGATTTTGGCTGTGCTGAAATCAACTTTTCCTAATTCTGCTTTTTCGTCTTCTTCGTGAATCTTGGAGAAGCCGTTCACTGTGCTGATATAGGTCTGGTAGATCCAGTTACCGGAGGAGAGGGTTTTTGTATCCGTTTTGTAGCTCCATTTTGTATCGCCGCTGCATCCGGAGGAGCAGACGAGAGCTGCTGCTGCCGCAATGACAGCTGTTGATTTTATGATTCTGTTCATGAAAAATGTCTTCCCTTCCAAAGATTAATTTACACATAAAGATATTATACATCAAAACATTTTCAAAGTCCACCATTTTTTTATATTTTTGCTATACTTTTTCACGGATTTGTGTGTTTTTTATCCGTAGAAAACAGACTTGTCTTGTTTCTGGCATACGGCTGCCGCTTTGTCAGAACAATTTGTGTTTCCGGAATAATGAATTGTCTGCTTTCTGTCATTCCGGCATAAAACCGTCTCTTGTCGTAGGATTACCATGAACCAGCCCCTTAAGCGCCACGTGAGTGGCGTGTGGGGGCGGTGAACCGCGGAAACAGAACTTGAAATCCACACTGTCAGAGTGAGCGCAGCGAACGCCAACGCGAATCGGGAGCGCAGGCTCTGCGCCGCGAATTGGGAGCGCAGGCTCTGCGCCGCGAATTGGGAGCGCAGGCTCTGTGCCGCGAATTGGGAGCGGCAGCTTGCCGCCGCAGAATTGTCCTGTGTGGTCACTCACCGGTTCTAACATCACTGAGCTCTTAGATACTCATAACTACAGAGATAATCAGGATAGGCAAGTTTATTGAAACAGGAATTTCCCAAAAAAACAGGCGCATGAACTAACCGAACCGTAGTCATGTGCCTGGTTGATTCTGGCAGCCGGAAAGCAGCCTCCGGCTGCGGCGGCGGATGGAAAGAAATGTCTGCCCGACCTGCGCCGTGAACCGCGGAAACAGAACTTGAAATCCACACTGTCAGAGTGAGCGCAGCGAACGCCGCCGCGAATCGGGAGCGCAGGCTCTGCGCCGCAAGGTTGTGGATTTTTCGTTGACAGTAAGAGGATAAATGGCTTATAATAAATGACAGAGCATCAGAAAGGAACGAGAATATGAGAGAGATTTTTGATACCCATGCCCATTATGATGATGAGGCGTTTCAGGAAGATCGTGATGTGTTGCTGTCAAGACTGTTTGAAGAAGATGTT
>CACYCN010000046.1 GCA_902772895.1 uncultured Ruminococcus sp. | reverse complement strand
TGGAAATTAAAGCGGCAAACCGGATCCGCCATAACAAATGACAGCATTGACTCACTGTATTACAGAGGTATCTCTGCCGGCGCATTAGGCGGAAAGCTTCTCGGAGCGGGCGGTGGAGGATTCCTGGTTTTTTATGTTCAGCCTCAGCATCAGAGTTCTGTTATGGAAGCAATGAGCGGGTGCCTGCATATTCCGTTTTGTTTTGAAACGGGAGGTACTCAAATTGTTCATTATTCTCCGGAAAGCTATTCTATGAGAGACAGTGACAAACCATGAAAACTGTGATTATGGCCGGAGGGTTGGGAACAAGGATCCGCTCCGTTGCCCCCAACATTCCGAAGCCTATGATTCCTGTAGGCGGGAAACCGGTTTTGGAGCATAATATTATATGCTTGCGCGATCAGGGATTTGCCGATTTGATCCTCACTGTTTCACATATGGCCGGGAAGATTATAGACTATTTCGGCAATGGCCAACGGTTAGGCGTACATATAGAATACTACGAAGAGAGTCAGCCTCTCGGAAATGCCGGCGCGCTTTTCAAGCTCCGGAATCAACTGACTGACCCTTTTCTCCTCCTGAACGGAGACTCTGTTTTTGACATTGATTTTCATCGGCTGATAGCCTATCATAATGAGAAAAATGCTCTGGTGACTTTGTTTACACACCCGAACAGTCATCCCTATGACAGCGGAGTTCTCATAACGGATCAGAACAATGCCGTTATTTCCTGGCTTGCCAAAGAGGATCCCCGTCCGGAATGGTATGCCAACCGGGTCAATGCCGGAATACATGTCATTGATCCCAGAGTGCTGGATATGTCAGGTATTCGTTCGGAAGACGTCGGCACATCTGTCGGCGGAAATCCCATAAAGGTCGATTTGGACCGCCAGATCCTGAAGCCTTTATGCGGAAGCGGAAGGATGTATTGCTATAATAGTCCGGAATATGTCAAAGATATGGGGACTCCCGAACGGTATAAAGCGGTGTGCAGTGATTTCGATACCGGGAAAGTTCACGAGAGAAACCTAAGGAACAAACAACGGGCTGTTTTTTTGGACAGAGACGGAACGATCAATCGGTATGTCGGTTTTCTGAGAAATATTGATGATTTCGTTCTGGTCGATGGTGCCGCTGAGGCAATCCGCAGGATAAATAACTCCGGTTATCTGGCCATTGTTGTAACCAACCAGCCTGTCATTGCCAGGGGTGAGGTCACCGAAGCACAGCTCCGCCGTATACATGACAAAATGGAGTCTCTCCTGGGTAAAGAAGGCGCCTATCTTGACGCTGTATATTACTGCCCTCACCACCCGGACAAGGGGTTTGAGGGAGAAGTACCGGAACTCAAAATCAACTGCAAGTGCAGGAAGCCGAAACCGGGCATGCTGCTGGATGCCGCGTCTGAATTCAACATCGATCTGTCACGGTCCTGGATGGTCGGAGACAGCCGCAATGATATACTGGCCGGGAAAGCCGCCGGGTGCAGGACTGCGCTGATCGGTTCCGAAGATTATTCTCAAGACTGTACTGTCTCATCATTGATGGAGTTTTCAGCTGTTTTTCAGAACAATAGGTAACGGAAGGAAGTGAATTACACCAATGGAGACTCTTGAGCCGCGGCTGAAGAAGTTTATCGACGGTTTGACAGAACACTATCCTGAGCTGGCTGAGTGTTCCGAGAGCATTACACAAGCTTTTGTTATATTGAGAGAATGCTATTCCCGAGGCGGAAAGCTTCTGATCGCCGGAAACGGCGGCTCGGCTGCGGATGCGGAGCACATTACAGGTGAGCTCATGAAGCGTTTCAAGCTTCCGCGTCCCGTATCTCCTGAATTGCGTATAAAAATGATCGCAGTTGATGCCGTACGCGGGAGCAAACTATCTGAATCATTGGAGCGGGGACTGATGACGATCCCCCTGACCGCTCATGAATCGTTATCCACTGCCTTTATCAATGATGTCGGTGCCGACGGAATGTTTGCTCAGCAGCGTCTGGGCTACGGCCAACCGGGTGATGTTTTTCTCGGGATCAGTACCAGCGGAAACAGTGAAAATGTTGTAAATGCCGCGGTTGTCGCCAAAGCCCTGCAGATGAAAGTTATCGCACTGACCGGTCATTCTGCGGGAACGTTGGGCAATTATGCTGATACAGCGATAAAAGTGCCGCAAACGGAGACATATTTGATACAGGAGCTTCATCTGCCTGTTTACCACTGCCTGTGTCTGATGCTGGAAGAGGCATTTTTTGGTTTCGACTGATTCACAGACAGTATTGCACTGTGATGACAATCGTCTGTTGTTTACTATTTCAAAACCCCAGCCGGCAATGTCAGTGTCTTCAGCTGTCCTGAGAAGGCATCACCGTAACGATGCCCGATATCGCAGACTGCTGTTCCGGAAAACCATTTATGAATAACAATATTTGAGAGGCTCCTGTATGGCGGATTCATTTATGAAAAACAGCGCGAACGGCGTTCAGAAAACACCGGATATATCCATTGTTTCGCCTGTTTACAATTGTGAAAAATACTTGTCTCAGTTTATCGATTCGATTCTCCGGCAGACGTTTGATAACTGGGAACTGATCCTTGTCGACGACGGGTCAACGGATACAAGCGCGGAGATCGTCCGTGACTATATGAAAAAAGATCCAAGGATCACCGGTGTTTTTTCCGAACACTGCAACGCCGGACATGCTCGAAACCTGGGATTGGAACAAGTACGGGGCGAGTATACCTGCTTTTTGGATTCTGATGATTTTTGCAAGCCGGCAATGCTTGCAAAAAT
>CACYCN010000045.1 GCA_902772895.1 uncultured Ruminococcus sp. | reverse complement strand
CGGTGGGAATCAACACCGAAACGGTGAACTGTGATTATTACAGTTATCTGTGCTGCGACGCGGACGCGATACGGCAGTATCACGGAGAATATATGACACAATATGAATTTGCAGAGGAAACAAGATATTCTTTGCTGAAGGAAATCTGAATGTGACTGTCCGGCTGCATACTTGGTCACAACTTTCCAAAAACTGACTATACCTTATCTACTCCATATATGTCCTGTATCAAATGTACTGCCGGACGGTTTCGCGGCCGGCAGTATGTTTGGTACGCAAATTCTGGAAGGGGAACTTTTTTATATGAAAATGAAAGAAAAAATCAAACAGACATTCAACACGGCAGACGGCAAAAAAATCAATGTTTCCGCCGTCATTTCCTTTCTGCTGTCCCTGCTGATTTTTTTAACGGCGATGGGAATGCTGGCAGCTTACCTTGGCAAATTTTGACAATTTGCCGTACGCAGGCAAATCCGGCGATGACATATAATATATCATCAGGATGGGAAGGTGTTTTATTGTACGATTAAAGGCAAAAAAGGGAGGAAATTTTCATGACTGTGTTATGCGTTGACGGGGAAGTCTCACCATTAAATTCACTGAAACAAACCCTCATGCAATGTCCGGATGTGACAAAAGCGTTTTTCTTTACCGACGGAAATGACGCATTGACCTGGGCCAAAGAACATACTTTTGACGTCGCCCTTGTGGAGATCTGTCTCCACAATAGGAACGGCATCGAGCTTGCTTTGAAGCTCCGTCAAATCAATCCCGATACAGCCGTTATTTTTTGCTCTCAGGATTCCTGTCATGCGGTAGATGTGGTGAATTTGCATATCGACAGCGGCTATCTTCTCAAGCCCATTACGGCGGAAGCTCTGCAACGTGAGATAGATCACATTAAGTTGGTTAGGTTAAGCGGGGAATACCTGCTTACCGTGTGCTGCTACGGCGGATTTGAAGTGTTCGACAAAAAAGGGGTTCCGCTTCGTTTCAAACGAAAACGCGCTAAAGAGCTCTTGGCACTTCTCATCGACCGTGAGGGAAACAGTATGACCGCCAAGGAAATCTGCGCTGTCATGTTCCCCGACGATGGGGTCAAGGATCAGAAAAACATGAATTATTTCTATAAACTGTATTATGAATTAATCCGCGTATTGACCGAGGCGGGAGCAGAATCGGTTATCAAAAAAAACGGCAACGGTTACTATGCGGATATGTCTTTGATCCATCTGGATCATGTCAATCGGGATATAAAACCATATCTGAAAGAATACATCTGGACATAGTTGCGCGTGATTGGAAAAACAATATCATTCCCTCATGGCAGGAACCGCTGGGCAATGAGAAACATATCATAGTTGTTGAGGCATTTTCTACATTTTTTCAGTATTAGTTTCGTTATATTAAACAAATTAAAATGCTTATCTTTCTTTTTCAATCGACAATTCCATGATTTTGCCAGAACAACGGCAATTTGTCAAACTTTTGTCCAATAGGCTCTGATATAATACCGCATACAGCGGATATTCGATCAGCAGACATAATTATACGATTCAGAAAGTTATGAGGAATATCATAACAAATCATCGCATATTCATATACTCCGACTAGTTCAAAGTAGGCAGGATCCCCATTTTTTGTGCTTGCGGTGGTATTGGTGATTGGCTGGCTGACAGTGAATTCGTTGATTTATCACGGCACAAAAAGGGTGTGAGTTACATTGAAAACAATCGTCATTGAATCCTCTGAAGAAAACGGAAAGGAAGTTGCGTTGCTTGTCTCTGAACAAACCGGCATACCGTTTTTTGACACTCAGACAGTTCTTGACACAGCGGAAAAACTGGGTGCGGACGTGGCATATCTCAAGCCGTATGAGGAGGAAAATTTCGGAAGTCTGTTTTATTCGCTTTTTATCAGCTCCAACTGTTACGAAAACCGCACGGTTCAAAAGACATTATCCGCATTGGCGGAAGCAATCCGCTTATTGTACCGCAAAAATAACGGCGGTATTTTCATGGGCAAATTTACCGCAGAAATATTGAGCGAATTGGATATGGTGTTCGTCGCGCATATTGAGTCGTCAAACACATCCCAGTCAAATCATTCCTTCAAGCTGCACGATAT
>CACYCN010000044.1 GCA_902772895.1 uncultured Ruminococcus sp. | reverse complement strand
TCCGTAATGATAAGAGTGAACATCGTTATTGCGCAGAGAATCATCCAGAATGAGATCAATATATCGACAGAGGCGAACATATACAGGATAACGAGGATCGCTGTGGGCAGCATATAGACAAGAAGAGCTACAAAAATCCTTTTTGAGAGCTTTTTGCGTTTCCAGATCAAAGCTGCTGTGTTGAGAATCATGATTGCTGCCAGCGGAGCGATCATCAGCGGAAATAACGGACCCCGATAGCACTGATTATCCGGTGAAATATAGTAGAACATATCCATAAATTGAGTAGCAAACAACAGTATACAGAATAAGCACCACAGCATGACTGCGGAACGCAGCAGTATGCTGTTTTTTATGGTTTCTCCGCAGTGATGAAGCAAAAAAGTTATTGGCATAAGCGTAAGCACTGAGAAAAATAGATATTCAAGAATAATGATAACTTTTTGCGCAGATGCCATATCGGGACTGCTGTAGGTCATCAAATCAAAAGAAAGAACAACGGAATAGATAAAAAGAAGTGAGAAAAACGTGATGAAATACCATCTGTTCCACTGGTCGAGCGCAGGGATAAGAGCAGAAAAGAAAATACCGAGCAACATCGTTATCACCATTGCGCCGCTGATAAAATAAGCGGCATAAATGATCCAATCGTTCATGTGTTTCCGCCTCCCGTCCGGAATGGGTATCTCAGGTTTCTGAGCTGCTTTTTGACGCCCTCGGGGGTGATCGGCTTGAGCATAAAACCGCTGGCGCCCGTATTCCATGCGTCAAGAGCATAATCGCTGTATGCCGTAAGATATACAACGTTGGTATGCGGATTGATAGTAAGCAGCTCGCGGCACAGATCCAGTCCGCTTGTATTTCTCAGTTCGATATCCAAAAAGGCAAGCGCAACACGGTTTGCCCTTGCATAATCCACAGCTTCCGAGGCTTTGGTAAAGCCCGTGACGTTCGCATCAGGCATAACCTCCTCCAGTATCGGTAAACCGCCGGTGAGAATCAGCTTTCTGTCATCCACCATGATTACATTAGGGTACTCTTCGCTCTGTGCTGTTGCTGATAGCAGCATATTTACATCTACTCCCAGGACACCGGAGAGCCGTGATATCATGGTAACATCCGGCAGACGGCTGCCGATTTCCCACTTTGCTACCGCAGAACGGGTGACATACATCTGCTCTGCCAGTTCCCGCTGTGAAAGTCCTTTTTCCGTTCGCAGCTTTTTCAGAGTATCCGCAAAAAGCATATTCATGATATATCACCCCTCATATTTTTTCTGACTATTAGTTTAACTGATGATAGAAAGAAAAACAAGAAGCTGATGAATAATTTTTGTAAAAAAGGAGGTGGCAATACGGAACACTCCATTGGAGAATATAGATAAAAATAGTAAAATAAGGTAGGATGAATAAATGATTCCCGATACGATTCTGTTTTGCGAAAATGGTTAACGTAAAGGAAGGAGAGTATCTATGGCAGATACTAAGAAAAGATGGCAGTTGGTACCGGAGCATATCACAGAAAACTTTTGATTGTTTTCTTTTTTTTCTCCGGATATTTTTATACCGTTGCGGCCGATGCTGGTTGAAAGAGTCTTCTGTCCGGAGTTGTCTGCCGGAGTATCAAAATGTGGGTATCCTGCTTCCGCCTGCAACGTATATTCCTCTGCTCATTCCGCTCAAAAAAAGAGGTTTCAAATTGTCGCGGCAGTAACCGGAGAAGCAGTGTAAAAAATCCTGTAGAAAGGAAAGATACAGGCGCAAACGGCGGGCTTCCCACCGCTTTGTGCGATTCGCTGTATTGAATGGTGAGCTTTATGAATCGACAGATAAAACATCGGCGGGTCATTTCCGCACTTTTGTCCTTGTTGTTGACGGCAATGCTGATCATTCCGGCAGTATTGCCGGTGAGCGCCGCCAATAAGCGGTTTATCACGGAGATGCGGGTAGCGGCAGGAGAAGATGCGGCGGCTGCGCTGGAGAAAGACGGCTGGTTCGTCATGATGGAAGGGCTGAACATAACGACAGACACCGCCTCACAGGTATATCTTGCCTATAAGCTGAATACAGGCGCCCCGCTTACGAACGTGATCGTTTCCCCGGACGTGGGGGACACCTGTACGGACAAAAACGGCATCGTCTATCAATGCATGAGCCATGTGGACGTGGACGAGGGTATCGGCGGCAAGACCGGCTGCGTCTATGCGACCACTGACGAACGTGCAGGCTCTCCGCTGGTAGGCATTGACGTACTGCGCAGCAACAGCGCAGAGGGGGGAGTGCTGTATCCCATCACCAACGACGGTGCCGAGATCGTGCGTACCCCCAAGGGAGCGCCGGCTGATCTGGAAGCTGTAAGCGAAACGGACGTTGTGTATCTTGCGCAGATCCGTGACGGCATTGTACGACCTTACATCAGTGAAATCGGCATAGTTACCGATACCGACAAATGGAATGCGGTCTATACCGCCTGCGAACGGGGATACCATTATTATGTGGACGGCGATCTTGACGATTCTACCGACACCTATACATTGATATGCTATGAACGTACCGCCGACCCTGCACAGGCCGTGACCTGCATAACGGCGGTCTCCGCCGATACGGTGGCGGCTCTTGAAAAGGGACAGATCGTTGACGCTTCTTCGGCAAAGTCGGAGCAGGTCACAGCAGCGGCGGTCAGTATTTCCGATCTGGAATACGTCCGTGTTTCCGGCAAGCCCGTCAGCGCAAAGGAAGCCTATTACATTTACCGCACAAAGGATACCAAAGCCGGCAATCCCATTTCCATGTTGTATGTGGAGACGGCGGAGGAAACTCAGAACTTCCTGTTCGGCACATGGGCGAATGAATATTTCTTCTCTAAGGGGATTACCACCGCTTATTCATACAGCATGAACGAGAATATTTACAATACGCTGTGGGAGGATCAGACGGTCTGCACAAAGCTGCCCGTAAGGCTGCTGAACAGTTTCTCCGGAAACAATACCGCATCGGAAACGGAAACATCCTTCGTTGAACCGTCGGCTTATGTGTCGGATACCGAAGAGTCAGCGGAAAATCCGACAGCTTCACAGGAAACATCAAAGGAAAGTATGGCGGCATCGGAAACCACCGGCGAGGAAGCATCAAAGGAAAGCATGGCGGCATCGGAAAGCACCGGCGAGGAAACATCAAAGGAAAGTACGGCGGCATCGGAAAAATCTTCAGAGGAGCCTGTGACGGAGAGCGGCGATACGGTCAGATATATCAACCTGACCATGCTCACGCCCCGTGACGGTCTGCCGGACCCTTCGGTCAGCCTGACAGGAATGCGCGGCGACCCGTTCAACCCGTACTCTGAGCGGACAGAACGCAGTGACCGCACGAATAAATTCCAGGCTTCCGTATTCGCCAGTCCCCATATTCTCACGCCGATTCTGGGCGGTGTGGCGCTTCTCGCCGCATTGGGTTTCTTTCTCTTCAAAAGGCACTCCGCAAAGAAGGCTCTTGCGGCAGGAGCGCAGACGAACGCTCCGAATCAGTCAAAAAAATCCAGGAAATCCAGGAAATCGAGGTGACAGGCATGAAAAAACGAATGACCGTGCTGCTTACGGCGTTATTAACGGTGATGCTCTGTTTGTCATTCTCTCTGTTAACGACAGGGACTGTCGTTAATGCGTTTTTTTACAAAAACGACGATCTCGGGCGCTTTGGTCCGAACGAGGAGTACGTTATAGTTCCTATGAACGCCCCAAATTCCGCTCTTACGTTCGATACGCCTGCCGAGGGCAGCAAATTCACAACATTCTCCCTGAAAACGAAAGACGAATACTATACGAATCAGGTATGGGTGGTTCGCAAGGTAGGTGACTACTACGCTTTCGAGGGCAAAGGAACAGGAATGGTCGTTGACATTCCGGACGGCAAGGCGGTTGAAAACACTGCGCTTCAGGCACATGAATATAACGAGACAGATGCGCTGTACTGGCGGCTGGAAGCGATGGAGGACGGCTCCTACGTCATCCACAGCAGACTCAGTGATAACCTTTGCTGGGATATGAAAGGTACTTCGGACGCAGACGGAACGATCGTCCAGCTTTATCCCCGACACGCTAATCCCAACCAGCGGTTCCGCTTCGTATGCGTTTCAACAAGTGAGCAGACTACTCAGACGGAACATAATGACCTTGAACGCTACGGCATGGACGAGGAATATTCTCTCGTACCCCTTCACGCAGGCTGTTCCGCTGTTGACTTCAGCAGCAACGGTAAAGACATCTATATCTGGAAAACCCATCACAAGGACAATCAGAGATGGAAGCTGAAGAAGGTCGGCGACTACTACGCTTTTGTGAGTTCGTCGGACGGAAAAGCGATTGACGTTCCGGGCGCAGATGCTTCTTCGGGCAAGGCGCTTCAGGGTTATGAGTATAACGGCACCGATGCCCAGCTCTGGCGGCTTGAAAAAATGGGTGACGGCTCCTATGTGATCCACAGCAAACTCAATGACTCTCTCGTCTGGGACGT
>CACYCN010000043.1 GCA_902772895.1 uncultured Ruminococcus sp. | reverse complement strand
TCATCGTGCCGCAGAGTAAAACAGAGAATGTAACGCAACAGCCCGACAATCATTGTCTGACACCTTCATACAATTCAAAGACTTTCAGAAACTCACAGCTAACAGCTCAATATTAAAGTCACAGCCGATCTGCAAACACAACAAACCGGAACTCAACTTATCAAAATCAGAATCTTAGATCGTCTTTTCCTTGTTGAAGGCTTCACACCAAGAGGCGTGAAAGGAAAGATCAGTAACCGGTTCTAATTCGCCCATCGGAGCTAGCCTCCCTTCGTGGATTAGATGAAGCAAGAGCCAATCCTTGCAGTCAAGAGGATTCGATCAGCATTACCTGAGTACCTTGCTTTGCTCTTTACTTATCTTGCATTTATTATACCATAAATTTAGGAATTGTCAATAGTTTTTTTAAACTTTTTGGAAAATATTTTCCGGTAATTGATGACAAACAGATTAAATTTGCCTATTGACTTCTGTGTCATTTTATAATAGAATAATACTGTTATATTTCATTTACAGTAAAGGAGTTGTTGAATATGAGCAACACAGAAAACGAAGATATCTTTGACGCCAACCTGATCTCTCTTCTGGACGAAGACGGTAACGAATATGAATTCGAGATCATTGACGAAATTGATTATAAGGACGGTCACTATTACGCCCTGATGCCGCTCTTCGATATGCCCGAAGAAGGAATCGATTCCCAGAGCACTTACATGATCTTCGAAGCCGTCGAAGACGAAAACGGTGATCCTCAGCTTGCTGAAATCGAAGACGATGATCTGCTTGATGAGATCGCAGAAATTTTCGAAGCTAACTTTGATGCAGAAGATGATGATGAAGAAGAAGAATTTGAGAATGAATAAAATTTCCTCTTGATTTTTCTATTGGTATGTTGTATAATAGGTTTAAACCAAGCAGATCATGTTTTGTTTACAATTTCTGCCCAACTCGTGAATTGCGTCTATATAACCCTACAACTTTTCAATCGGGAGCTCGGCTCCGGCGGTGGACTTCAGACCTCCCGCTCCGGCGGACGAAGGGAGTATGAAACCGTTGGGAGAGCACCCACCTGCTACTCTCGTAGGCAGGTTATTTCAGACGCATACGGTTGGGCGGATTTTTTTACAGCAGTGCTTTTCAAAGAAGACTGCTGTCTTTTTTTATTTCCGGAAGATCCTGTCAACAGTCATGTTCCCATCAATTTCGTGAAAATTGCTATCTGTTCATAAGTGTTACAACATTGTAGTTGAAAATGGCAATGTATAATTGTATAATAGATGAGGGATTTTTCTTATATTTTTGTATGGAATGAAAGCGAGGTGGTAGGATGGAAGAGAGCAAGCACAAGAGTAAAAAGAAACGGAACCTGATTCTGACGATCAGTATCATTCTGGCAATTCTGTTAATTGCGGGAATATCCATTCTCATCCTGCTGCCGTCACAGTCAAAATCCCGGAAAACTCCTGTTGACATGACTGCGGATGAAGTCGTCACCAGTGTCATCAAAAAAATGAAATATACCAATCTGTCTCCCATCTCCCGGGAAAATATCTCCCGCTACTATGAGATCCCGGACGACACACTGAGCGATTATGCCATGTATATCTCCGGCAGTTCCGGCTCCGAGATCGAAATCACCTGTTTTGTCCTCAGTCATGAAGAAGATACCGATGTGATGATGAAATCCGTCAAGCAGTATCTTTCATCCCGTAATAAGAACGCTTCCGAACAGAATACCAGTATTGCCGTTGTCCCCTACTCTACCTCAACGAATTTTCCCTATCTCTTCGTTGCCGTAGCGCCGGACAGTGACGCCGCCGTCAGTGCCTTCGAAACATTGACCAAATCCGCCTGACGCTGTTCCGGAATCACTTTACCGTCCCATTATCAATACATTACCATCATTACATCATACATAAGACAAGCAAAAGACGCATCCTGACTTTTCAGGATACGTCTTTTTTGATCGGACAACCGATTATTTCATCAGTGACTTACCGTCCATTTCTTCCGGCTGAGATAAGCCGAGCAGCTGCAGCATTGTCGGGGCAATATCTGCCAGACGGCCGCCGTCACGCAGTACACAGGGATGATTGACCACACAGAACGGAACCAGATTGGTAGTATGCGCCGTAAACGGAGAACCGTCATCATCGATCATTCTGTCAGCGTTACCATGGTCAGCGGTAATCAGTGCCACACCGTCCATCTTGGTAATCGCATGAACTACCTGACCGACACAGTCATCCACGGCTTCCACCGCCTTTACGGCAGCCTCAAATACACCTGTGTGACCTACCATGTCACAGTTGGCAAAGTTCAGAATAATGACATCATACTTGCCGCTTTCAATACGTTCGATCGCATTCTTTGTCACTTCATAAGCGCTCATTTCCGGCTGGAGATCATAAGTAGCGACCTTCGGAGACGGAATCAGACATCTGTCCTCACCGTCGGAAACCTTTTCCACACCGCCGTTGAAGAAGAACGTTACATGCGCATACTTTTCGGTTTCAGCAATACGGAGCTGGGTCAGACCCTTGGAAGAAATATAATCACCAAAGGTATTGACCAGTGACTGGGGCTTGAAAGCGATTTCCACATTAGGCATGGTAGCGTCATACTGTGTCATGCAGACATAGTTCAGCGGGAAGAAACCGTTGCGGCGCTCAAAACCGTTAAATTCAGGATCCACAAAAGTTCTGGTAATTTCTCTGGCTCTGTCGGGACGGAAGTTGCAGAAGATCACGGAATCGCCGGCTTTAATCGTAGCATTTTCCGCACAGACAACCGGTACCACGAATTCATCCGTCACACCGTTTTCATAGGAATCCGCTACTGCCTGCACCGGATCGTCAGCCTTCACGCCTTCACCATAAACCAGCGCGGCATATGCTTTTTCCACTCTGTCCCAGTTAGTGTCACGGTCCATGGCATAATAACGTCCGGAAACGGTTGCGATTTTACCGACACCGATTTCTTCCAGTTTTGCTTTTGCTTCGGCCATATATTCTTTGGCGCTGGAAGGCGGAACGTCTCTGCCGTCAAGGAAGGTGTGCAGATAGACATTCTTCACACCCATTTTCTTAGCCATTTCGATCACACCATAAATATGGGTAATATGACTATGTACGCCGCCGGGAGACAGCAGACCCATGACATGCAGTGCTTTACCGTCCTCTTTGGCATTGTTCATTGCCTTGACGAGCACTTCATTCTGAAAAAGACTGCCGTCCTTGATAGCCTTGGTAATTCTGGTCAGTTCCTGATAAACGACACGGCCGGCGCCCATATTGGTATGACCCACTTCACTGTTACCCATCTGTCCGTCCGGCAGACCGACATCCATACCGGAAGCCGCAATCAGGGTTGTGGGATTGGTGGAGAAAATCTTCTCCATATTGGGTTTATTGGCTTCCCGGATCGCATTACCGAAATTGGTACCGATTCCGAAGCCGTCCAGAATCATTAAAATCAAAGGTTTTTTCATAGTATTGCTCCCTTCTGTTTTTATCGGAAAAAGTTCGGTTCATCCGCTATCCACTGAATCACCGGAGATTCGACAGAATTGACACTCGCTGCGCCAAAAATGTCGTATTCAAACTCAGCTTTCATACAGTTTGACATTAATAACATCCAATCTGCCGACAGAATACATGGCATTCATCGGTTCAGAAGACTTTTCCCCGCTGAGTTCCAGCCTGGCAAGAAGCTGTTTATTGCTGTCGCAGCCGGATGGACATCAACCAAGCAGTGCTGAGGCGCAAAGAACAGAAAGTATTCTTTTTTCATCTTCTCACCATTTATTCCTGACAAAGGAGCCGACAACACCAAAAGGATCATCGGCTCCTTCATTTCATGAAATCAATTTCAATCAGCCGTTGCTGGCAGCCTCCAGCAGAACACCGAAATCAGCCGCTTTCAGAGAAGCGCCGCCGATCAGACCACCGTCAACATCAGGCTGTGCCACGAGTTCCGCAGCGTTCTTGGGATTCATAGAACCGCCGTACTGAATGGTTACGGCATCAGCGACATCCTGACCATAGAGTTTTGCCAGCGTAGCACGGATGAAAGCACAAACTTCCTGTGCCTGCTCAGCGGTAGCGGTCTTACCGGTACCGATTGCCCAAACGGGTTCATAAGCGATCACTGTCTTCTTGACATCCTCTGCGGATACGTCAAAGAGATCGAGTTTGATCTGACGGGCAACCACTTCTTCGGTAATACCGCACTCACGCTCCCAGAGCAGTTCGCCGACACATACGATAGGCTTCAGACCGGCAGCCAGAGCAGCCTTGGTTCTCTTATTCACCGTCTCGTCAGTCTCACCGAAATACTGTCTTCTCTCGCTGTGACCGATAATAACATATTCTACACCGATTTCCGTCAGCATATCCGCAGAGATTTCACCGGTAAAAGCGCCGCTCTTTTCGAAATGTACATTTTCAGCGCCGACCTTGATATTGGTACCCTTTGTGAGTTCGACAGCCGTTTCGAGATTGGTAAACGGTACGCAGATCACAACGCCGCAGGTAGCATTGGCAGCGATGGGTTTCAGATCCTCGATCAGAGCCTTTGCTTCGGGACGGGTCTTGTTCATCTTCCAGTTACCGGCGATAATCGCCTGTCTGAGTTCCTTATTCATGTCAATAATCTCCTTTATCTGTTAATAAAAATATGAAAAAGGGGCGAAGCTCCGCCCCACCCCTTCATCCTGAAAAATTATGGATTGTCAGAATTATTTCTCGTTGAGGCAAGCGATACCCGGAAGTACCTTACCCTCGAGGAACTCGAGAGAAGCGCCGCCGCCGGTAGAGATATGTGTCATTCTGTCAGCATAGCCGAGTTTCTCAACAGCCGCTGCGGAATCGCCGCCGCCGATGATAGAGATAGCGCCGCTCTCTGCAACT
>CACYCN010000042.1 GCA_902772895.1 uncultured Ruminococcus sp. | reverse complement strand
GAGTACCGAACATACCAGATATCCGGCATTAATGGCAACCGCTTCGCCCGGTTCCAGATAAATTTCCAGATCATATGTTTCTTTCATATGGTTAATACACCGGATCAGTGTATCGATATCATAATCCGGTTTGGTAATATGATGGCCGCCGCCGAAATTGAGCCATTTCATACGAGGAAGGAATTTTCCGAATTTTTCTTCCACCACACGAAGTGTCCGTTCCAGTGTATCGGCACCCTGTTCACACATGGTATGAAAATGCAGTCCGCTGATACCGTCAAGTTCGTTTTCTTCAAAATGGTCAAGCGTGATCCCCAGTCGGGACCCTTCGAAACAAGGGTTATAGATATCTGTTTCAATTTCGGAGTATTCCGGATTGATCCGGAGTCCGAACTCCACACCCTTTGCGGTTATTGCCTTGGAGCGAAAACGTTTCCACTGGGAAAAGGAGTTGAAGACAATATGATCACAGATTGTCAGCAGTTGATCGAATTCCTCATCTCGATATGCCGGTGAAAAAACATGGACTTGTTTTTCACCCATTTCCTCATGTGCCAGTCTTGCTTCAAACAGACCGCTGGCAGTAGTGCCGCTGAGATATTGTGCGATCAGGGGATAGACGTGATAGGCCGAAAAAGCTTTCTGTGCCAGCAGAATATGACATCCGGTCCGTTCTTCCACATTTTTCAGTATGCGCAGGTTATCACACAAAGCGCTTTCGTCAATTACATAACAGGGAGTTGGCAGCGAAAGCAGCTTCTCTTTAATTTCTTTCCTCATTTCAGTTCTCCTTCCGTAAGGCTTCAGGTTTCCGTCTCTTATCCTACCATATTTCCTCTCAAAAATCAATTTTCTATGGGCGGTCTTTCCGGGGGAAACCCTTTGTTTGGAAACAAAGGGTTCTCCCCCGGACCCCTTTCCTAAAAAAACTGACTTTTCTCTTTTCGGACTTTATTATTGCTGTACCAATAAAACATTATCTTCTAAAAAGCAGTGGCAATATTTAATTGAATCATCAATAAGAACTTCGGATGAAAGGAAACCGGAAAAGAGAAGCAGACACATGACTATCGATTGGTAGTTCATGCGCCTGCTTTTTGAGAAGAAAAAATGTCCGGCAGTGGCGGCGCAGCCGCACACCATTATTCGACTTTCCGTAGGGGAAACGCTGTTCCGTACAGCGTTATTTATAGCGTTTTTTGCGGTATTTCTGGATAGCGATCTGGTAAGCATTTTCATAGCGTTCAGCCATACTGGTTTCATCGGTTGTGACAAGGGAATCACGAACGATCTGTTTGATACGTTTGCGTTTATTTTCATCCAGTTCGGACAGGGTTTTCAGATAGCGGGCAAATTCGGATTTTTTCTTATATACAAAACCGTTCACACCGTTATTGATTGTCTTATGGACAATTTTTTCTTTATCTTCCTTGACAAGAACGGGCAGACCGCAAGCCATTGCTTCCAGGAATGACATGGAAACCAGACCGTCATCGGAAGAACAGACATAAATATCACAGGCGGAATAGATATCCGGCATGATGGTATTGGCAACAGAACCGGCAAAAAAAACCATTTCATTGATTTTCAGGGAACGGCATACTCCTTTGAGATATTCTGTTTCGGTACCGTCACCGACGATCAGAAGCTGGATATTATCCGAGCGTTTGATATGCTGCGCAAAGGCGGCCAGTACAAATTCCAGATTTTTTTCAACGGTCAGTTTTCCGGCAAATACTGCGACGGTTGCTTTGGGAGACAGCCCTAATTTCTGACGCATTTTCCGGATAGATGCTTTGGTAGAATGATGATAGTCAAAGCGACTGGTATCCGTAGCGGAATGGATCAGCATGACTTTCCTTTTGCGGTCAGCTTTCTGGATAAAGAGAGCCGCCCTGCTGCAGGAAGAAGTGATCACATCGGCATTGTCCAGCATATCACGGAAATGTTGTTTTTCGAAGTATGTTTTGACGTTCCACATCATACGGGACTTATCGGCTGCAAAACGATCCATAAAGTAATCATGGATGGTAAATACTACCGGACAACTGGATTTATCGGCAATGACCAGTCCGAGATAACCGATTTTGGTATCCGTATGAATGTGTACGACATCGGGATTGAAACTTGAAATAAAGTTTATGATAGTGGCGTCATTATAGTTCTTGCATTCATAACCGTATTTATTATTGGTTTTGCGGGCAGGACAACGGATGACGCCTTCTTTCTGACTGTATTGTGCCTGCGTGATATGTACAGACGATGTTACGACAATTACCTGATGAGAAAGCTTTTCCAGACCGTTTTTGAGAACTTCCACATAACTTGAAATGCCGCTGACATATGGTGCCAGGACTTCGGTAAAAAGTAAAATTCGCATAAAATCACCAATTATAGTTTTGATAAATAGTATTATAGCATAATTTATTCCGAAAGAAAAGTTGTTTTGATAAATAATTGGTGTTTTTACAAAAAAAGACTTTAAAAATAAGATAAAATAGTATATAATTTAAGATACTGATAATGGATGAGTCGTTTCCCGCCGCAGGAGCACTGTGGCAAAATTCGGATCTCTAAACGGAGGTGTCAACACAAAATGGAAAATAAATTTTCCGTCACACTGGCAAAGATTATCAAGGAAATTGATCTGGAAGTTTCCTATATGCCCGATGATCCTGAAAATATCAAGATTGTTTCCCGTGATATCACACGTCCCGGACTGGAACTGACAGGATTTCTGGACTTTTTTGATAATACCCGGATCATGATCTTCGGCAATACCGAAAACAGCTATCTCAATCGTTTCAGTACAGAACAGCGTTTTCATGTCATTGAAAGGCTTCTCTCATTACAGCCGCCTGCCATTATTGTCACCAGAAATATCATTCCGTATGGTGAACTTCGTTCTGCCGCAGAAAAGTATAAGATTCCGCTGCTGCGTTCATCAGAGACAACATCTGTTCTGTCCGGTTCTCTGATCTCCCTGTTGAATACCGAACTGGCTCCGAGAGTAACCAGACACGGTGTTTTGGTAGAAGTCTATGGTGAAGGTCTGATGATTGTAGGCGACAGCGGTGTCGGTAAAAGTGAAACCGCTATCGAACTGGTCAAGAGAGGACATCGTCTGATTGCAGATGATGCCGTGGAAATCAGAAAGATCTCCAATAAACAACTGATCGGTTCCTCACCGGCAAATATCCGTCATTTTATCGAGCTGAGAGGCATAGGCATTATCAATGCCAGAAGACTGTTCGGTATGGGTTCTGTCAAGATGAGTGAAAAGATTGATATGGTCATCAATCTTGAACAATGGGATAATAAAAAAGTATATGACCGTATGGGCATGAATAATGAAATGACAGAGATTCTTGGTAATCAGGTGCCGATCCTGACGATCCCCGTGAAGCCTGGCCGAAATCTGGCCGTTATTATTGAAGTTGCGGCGATGAATAATCGTCAGCGAAAGATGGGCTATAACGCTGCCCGTGAACTTTTCCAGCTTCTGGGTCTGGATCTGCCGGAGGAAGAAGAAAACGGCGAAATGAAAACGATCCCGTTCTGATGATTTCCTGAAACAACTTATAAGTATATCCCAATAGACCAGTATCAAAGAGAATCATCCTGTGAAAAGATTTGTATGCAGTATCCGAACAAAAACAAATCTGTGATTTTCAGAAGTTAGCATCCGAACCGAATCCTAAAGAAAAAATAAGAATTAACGGTGAGACAGTAAGGGGTAATTATGATAGAAAATACATTTATTGAAACCATTAAACAGCAGAATACTAAAGTTTATCTGAATGAACCGATGACAAAACATACCAGCTTCCGGATCGGCGGTGCAGCCGATTGTTACTGTGAAGTCAAGGATGTCGCTTCATTGAGAAAAATTCTTTCTCTCTGTAAAGAAAACGGTGTACCTTACTTTATCCTGGGACTGGGATCCAACCTGTTGGTATCCGACCATGGAATTGAGGGAATCGTCATTAAACTTGGCGGTGAATTTACCGAGCTGACGCTGACGGAAGATAATATTGTCCGCTGCGGTGCCGGCGCAACACTGGCAAGACTGTGTGTCTTTGCCAGAAATATGTCACTTGGCGGACTGGAATTTGCCTGGGGAATTCCCGGCTCAGTCGGCGGCGCCGTCTATATGAATGCCGGCGCTTATGACGGTGAAATCAAAGATACGGTGATCTCGGTCGATTACATGGATGGTGAAGGCAATATCCGTCGTTTTCAGAAGGACGAACTGGATTTTTCCTATCGTCACAGTGCCTTTACCGATAAAGATCTGATTATCCTGAACGCTTCCTTCCAGCTCAGACCAAAGCCGCAGGAGCAGATTACGGAACGGATGGATGAACTGATGGAACGCCGAAAAACCAAGCAGCCGATCAATCATCCCAGTGCCGGCAGTGTCTTCAAACGTCCGGAAGGACATTATGCGGCTGCCCTGATCGAAGAATGCGGTCTGAAGGGATTTGCCATCGGGGGAGCGGAAGTCAGTCCGAAGCATTCCGGATTTATTGTCAATGATCGTGGCGCCAGCGCTGAAGACGTCCTGAAACTGATCTCACATATCAAACAAGTTGTGAGAGAAGAAAAAAATATTGATCTCTGCTGTGAAGTCAAGTTTATCGGCAGAGTATAACGGCGCAGAGCCTGCGCAACCGTAATTGTTTTGCGAAGAAACGAAGGAACTGTTTGACAAGGACTTTGCAGAACAAAATCGGGAGCGGCAGCTTGCCGCCAGAGCTTGAGCAACCGTAATTGTTTTGCAAAGAAACGAAGAAACTGTTTGGCAAGGACTTTGCAGAACAAAATCGGGAGCGGCAGCTTGCCGCCAGAGCCTCAAGAATAAGCGGGGGAACAGAAATGGAGTTTATCATCATCACAGGACTTTCGGGTGCCGGAAAATCGGTTGCCATGAAGAATATGGAGGATATCGGCTATTATTGTGTAGATAATATTCCGCCGATGCTGCTTCCGATCTTTTATGATCTGTGTGAAAAGTCATCGGATGAACATCTGAAAAAAGTGGCTGTTGTGACAGACGTACGGGCAGGCGATGTTTTTACGGAACTGTTTTCTGCGCTGGATAGCCTGAAAGCCGATAAAAAGAAATATAAAATCCTGTTTCTTGATGCCAGAGATGATGTACTGCTCCGACGTTTCAAAGAAACCAGAAGAAAACATCCGCTTTCTGATATCAGTAAGGGCTCTACCGAAAAGGCGGTACTTTTGGAAAGAGAACTGCTGATGCAGGTCAAGGCTCGCGCGGACTATGTCATCGATACCTCGCTTTTGTCCCAGACACAGCTCCGAGAGAGAATTTCCGCATTGTTTCTGGGAAATGCCGCATTGGGAATGACCGTGACGTGTCTGTCATTCGGATTCAAGTACGGTATCCCGTCAGAAGCCGATCTTGTCTTTGATGTACGCTGCCTGCCGAATCCCTTTTACATTCCGGAACTGAAACGCCATACCGGACTGGAAGACTGCGTCTTTGATTACGTAATGAAGTTTGAGCAGTCCCAAGGTTATGCCCAGCGAATGCTTTCATTGGTAGATTATTCTTTACCGCTGTATCTTTCGGAAGGAAAAAGTCAGCTGGTGATCGCTGTAGGATGTACCGGAGGCAAACATCGTTCCGTAACTCTCACAAGGGTATTGTATAAACATATTTTAGAGTCCGGTCAGAGGGCAATTGTCCATCACCGGGATATCATTAAGGATTAAGTGATTGCAATGTCATTTTCCAAAGAAACCAAGGTGGAACTTTGTGCTGCTGCGGTACCGGAAACGGCTCAGCAGATAGCAGAAGCCTATGGGATGGTACTGTTTTCCAAGGTCTTTTCATCGTCTGCCGTGACACTCACCACAGAATCCCGACCGGTTGCCATGACCTATTCCGAAACACTGTCAGCACTGACCGGAACCATTGTGGAACTGAGTGTCAAACTCACACGTCGCAGAGGCGAAAACAGTATCTATACCCTTTCGGTGCCGGATAAAAACGACTGCCGTATCATTTTTGATTATTTCGGTCATCACACAGGTCAGCCGAGTCTGCGGATCAATCGTGCCAACATTGACGGGGATGAAGCGCTGCCTTACTTTTTGCGTGGTGTATTTTTATCCTGCGGCAATGTCACCAACCCTGAAAAAGACTATCATCTTGAATTTGTGGTACCTCATAAGAACCTGGCATCCGATCTGGAACGCATCATCTCAGAAGTCAGTGAACTGAACGCCGATCCTCACACCGTTAACCGTAAAGGAAGCTATGTGGTTTACATGAAAGGCAGCGATTCCATTCAGGATATGCTGACCTATATGGGCGCTCCGATGTCAGCGCTGTCCATTATCCAGCATAAGATGGTCAAATCTGTCCGTAATCGTGTAAACCGTAAAATCAATTCCGAAACCGCTAACAGCAATAAAACAGCTGCCGCTTCTGCCAGACAACTTCGGGCTATCAAGCTGATACAAGATAAACAGGGACTGGAAAGTCTGCCGGATGATCTGCGTGAACTGGCACAGCTCCGGATGGACAATCCGGAATTCAATCTTCGGGAACTGGGTGAAGCATTGGTGCCGCCGATCAGTCGGTCAGGTGTAAACCATCGTCTGCAGCGCTTGCTGGAGATTGCGGAGGGACTCCCGAAATAATGAAATACATTTTACAATTTATTGTTTCTTTTCTGTCGGACGGTACCGCATTTGTTCTGATGCTGGTACCGATCGGCATTTTTATCCGACTTTGTTATCTTCATTTCCGTCGTCAACAGCCTTGTTATCGCCTGACGGAACCGCTGTCAATTTCACATGAAATCGGATTGCTGGGACTGATGATCTATCTGATTCTCCTGTTTACTCAGACATTTGTTGTCAACAGCGGCGCCAATGAAATCAAACTGATTCCGTTCCAGATCATTACGGAACAGATTGCGGCGATGCATGACAATGACGGATCATATTTTCTGTTTTTATTCAATATTCTGGGCAATATCGGCGTATTTATTCCCATCGGAATGTTCATTCCGGCACTGTTCCGGAAAAATCTATGGGGAACGGCTTTGACGGGATTTTATATTTCACTGGTCATTGAAACGGTTCAGCTGCCGCTTGAACGTACCACGGATGTTGATGACCTGATTCTGAACACCATGGGCGCAATTCTTGGTTATGGTATCTATCAGATCATTCTGACAATCGTTAACGCAATCAAAAAAGAGGGAAGCCCCATCCGGTAATGGATGGTCAACCCTCTTTTTATTTTTGATTTTGGATAGTTCTTTTATGACTTTGAAGTGGTATGATCTTTAACGGGTTTATCCGGATCGGGATGACGCAGCCGAGAATGATTATTCTGTCTGCGAATGAGAACAATAAGATAAACAGTGAATAAAACTGCTGCAAGGGAAGCGCCGATAAGATAGGAAATCGTTGTATCCAGACAGAAGCCTTCTTTTGCGGTCAGAATATAGGTAGAGCTGACGGCTGTCATAAAAGTGGCAGGTAACGCGGTAAGCAGGGAACCGAAACGGTATTTTCCTTTTTTCAGGAGATAGGCTGTCGATACCCAAAGAGCGATCATGGCAAGCGTCTGATTACTCCAGGAAAAGTAACGCCAGATGATCTGAAACCCGTTATCATTGACAATGGCAAACCATGTCAGCAGACCGCCTGCTATTAACAGAGGTACAGTGATCAGTAAACGGTTTTTGATGCTTTTCTGATCCAGACGGAAGGTTTCCGCCAGAATGAGACGTGCGCTGCGGAAAGCGGTATCACCGGAAGTGATCGGACAAACAACTACACCGGCAATGGCAAGAATACCGCCGAAAAAGCCCAGTACTCCGGTGGAGATTTCATAAACCACATTGGAAGCACCGTTGGCAAGCGCTTCATTGAGCAGTTGAGTTGTACCATAGAAGGAAACACCTGCGGCAGCCCATACCAATGCGATGACGGCTTCACTGATCATTGCGCCGTAAAAGACTTTTCTTCCCACTTTTTCGCTCTTGATACATTTGGCAATCATCGGCGACTGTGTGGCATGAAATCCTGAAACGGCGCCACAGGCAACGGTAATAAACATAAACGGCCAGATCGGAGTACCGTTAGCGTGAAGATTCTGCAGAGTAAGTTCCGGAATGGTATATTTTCCGCCCGAGAAAATGATACCGCCAATGACAGCGCCGGCCATAACAATGAGCAGAACGCCGAAAACAGGATAAAGTTTGCCGATCAGTTTATCAATCGGCAGCAGGGTGGCAAGCAGATAATAGGCAAGAATGATAATTGCCCAGAAGGTACCGTTCATCCAGTCAGGTGTGAGTTTATCGAGCAATGCTGCAGGACTTGTCACAAATACCGTTCCGCACAGTACTAACAGGATCACGGAAAAGACACGCATGATCCATTTGACGGCTTTTCCGAGATAGGTACCTGACAATTCCGCAATAGAAGCGCCTCCGTGACGGGAACTGATCATGCCGCTCATATAATCGTGTACCGCGCCGCCTAAGATAGAACCGAAAACGATCCACAGGAATACGACAGGACCGAATACCGCTCCCATCAGAGCGCCGAAAATCGGCCCTGTACCGGCGATATTCAGCAGCTGTACCAGAAATGCTTTCCATGTTTTCATCGGCACACAGTCAACACCGTCATTGATTGCAACAGCAGGTGTTTGTCTGTCATCCGGTGCAAATATTTTTTCCGTCACCCTGCCGTAGACCAGAAATCCTATTAGCAGTACCCCTAAAGAAATTAACAGAGAAACCATTTTTTAACCTCTTTTCAGATATAAAATCATAAACTATTCTCTCTTTTTCATATTGTATAGCTTTATTCCTGAAAGGTCAATTATTTGTCAAAATAATACGAAATAATCATCGTGAATATTCCTGTTTTTTCACAAAAATGTGAAAGAAAACGATAAATGAGATAATTCGTTTTGATATTTTTCATAAAAGCTGTCCGTTCGGAAGATTTCCGGAAGGAAGTTTCCGTGATACCAGACATTCTATTCCATCAAAAAACCGCAATTCTTACCGGAAGACAGTAAGAATTGCGGCAGCAATGTAAGCTGATATTCAGAATTGCTTCTACAGACAAAGTAGAATTTTATTTACGATATCGTACTCATAGAAGCGTCAGAAGACTGCTGGGAAGAGGCAGAAGATGAAGCTTCCTGTTCAGAGACGATTTGATAATCAGCAGGAAGTTCAAACAATGTTTTGTCAGAAGTATCGGTCAGGGAATTGATCGTGATAACAGATTCCAGTCCTTCTTTGAGATTGGAAATATATTTCAGATCATTGCCGTCATAGTACAGGCGCAGGGTAGATTTATCCGAAGTATATTCTTCGTAGGTCAGCAGTTCATCCTTATATTCGGCGACACCGTTCTCATGGTATTTCAGGTTTTCCAGTTCAAAGCTCTGGGTCAGGTATTTCAAAACCTGACTATTGACCGGATCCTTTGATACGGTATCTTTATCAATCGTCTCAACTTTAACCGCCTGTTTGTTATCATCATCCAGCGCATAGGTTACATCTCCGAGCCGGATCACAACGGATTCTTCAGACCCGTATCTGGTTTTGAAATATGAGTTATCACCGTCATGAGCGACAGTGGCATTAAAGGTGATATTGATGCCGTCACCGATGGCGATTTTGCCTGTGACATCCATTGTCATACTGTCAGCGGCAAGTCGATCCAGAACATCGGTTTTGGTTTTATCTGTCAGGATATCCAGATCCATATATTCGGAAAGTTTAGTGGAATCGCCGTAATCCTTTTTGATATTGAAGGTAGCTTCAGCAATGGAGACTTCACTGGCTTGCTCAGATGATGCGGTTTCAGATCCGGATTGAGAAGCGGCGGAAGAATCTCCCGAAGAAGTTCCGGAGTTTTTTGAAGTCTGTGAACTATCGCTACTGTTCTGGCAGGCAGCAAGACTCATAAGTGTCAGTGATGCGAGCAGAATTCCGATGATTTTTTTCATGATCCTATTCCTCCCGTTAGTGCAAGATTTGACTCGGTAACAGTATTTGCATTATACCACAGACCCATACCGGAAACAAGAAGTGATGGATTATTTTTTTACAGTTTTGTACAGATTACTAAATTTTCTGTGGGAATGACGGTCTTGTTATAAAATTTCTATTGACAGAATGAAAAAAAACGTTATAATAGTAGCATAAGTCAATATTTCAGGCTGTGATGAGAAAAAGAACGGAACCGCCGTTTCAGAGAGAGAACCGTCTGGTGCAAGGTTCTTACGGAAGGACGTTCGGGCTGACTCGGAGCTCTGCGGCAAACCGCAGCGTCTTGAACCACGTTACGGTGTTTGAGCGGTACAGTATTGGATACTGTGCAATTTGGGTGGTAACACGGAGCCTTTCGTCCCATAGACGAGGGGTTCCTTTCTTTTTTTTTCACGGCAAAATTCAGGAAAGGAATAAGGTGATTGAAATGGAATGGACAGGATTGAACGAATTAAGAGAGAAGTTTTTGTCCTTTTTTGAATCGAAGGGACATCTGCGTCTGCCGAGCTTTCCGCTGATTCCGAGAAACGACAACAGTCTGCTGCTGATCAATTCCGGTATGGCACCGATGAAAAAGTATTTTACAGGAGAAGTCACTCCGCCGAGAAAACGTGTGACTACCTGCCAGAAATGTATCCGTACACCGGATATCGAGCGTGTAGGTATTACCGCACGTCACGGTACCTTCTTTGAAATGCTGGGTAATTTCTCTT
>CACYCN010000041.1 GCA_902772895.1 uncultured Ruminococcus sp. | reverse complement strand
AAGGATGACAAAATCGAAGTCATTTACTATCTTGACGATGATTCCGAGTTCAAAGCAGATCCCTATCAATGGCAGGAAAATGACACCCTCATCTATCAGTATCTTCCGGAAGCGGATTATTATTATTATGCGTTCTGTATCGAGGATGTCTACGGTGACTACCTGATAACCGATCCTACCGTTTTCTCTGTCACCGCCGACGGATCAATTACCTTCTCCGCCGGTGCGTGACCGCACAGGCTCTACTTCATGCGGGAATTCTTCCGGGTGTCATTACCGATATTGATAATATAGCCCTTCAAAGATAATCACATATCGGTGTTATCACTACTCATGATTTCATTTTCTATCCTACAGATGCCAAAACGATATCCTTGGAAGACGGTAACAGAAAATATGATCTTTATTTACTTGTATTTATCTGATTCCGGTTTTATTATAATCTTATCATGTTATCCCCGTATCTTTGCAGATGCATTACTCCGCTTTATGATAGGAAAGGAACTTTGCCTTATGAAAAGCAATCGGATGTTAAAAGCGGCAGCCACTCTCCTGCTTTCAACAATTCTGTTCTCTGTAACAGGATGCAGCCATACCGAGTCCTCCTCTGTCAGTCAGGCAGATTCAGCGCAGGCTTCTCAGGAAACCGATCCTTCACAGACTTCTGAAATATCAGAGAAATTGGTAACCGCACAATTGACAGTCATAACAGTTGGTAACGGCATCGGATCTTTCTCAACAATATCAAAATGTCAAAATGTTCCAATATTCACAATAACCGGGCAGTCCTTTCGGGTTACCCGGTTATAGTATAATAAAACCATGCTGTCATTTTTACAACAGCATGGTTTTTTATCGATTATTTCACGGACTGTTTTTTTCTGACTATCAATAACACAATGGCGGCCGCTATCACAGCAACCAAACTAATGCCTGCAAAAGTGAAAACCGTATGCTGCATGGACACATCATCCGCAGTTGTCGGTACATCCGCATTTCTGCCGGCAACCGATTCCGAAGGACTGTTTTCACTCCTTGCCTCTGATACGGCAGATTCTTTCCTCTCCGAAGAAGATTCTGCGCTGACGGCAGAAGAACTTTCGCCAGAGTCTGCCAATCTGAGATCATACACCGTCTCACCAAATTCGTTGGTAACTGTTTTTTTCAGAGCTTCGTAATCTTCCTCCGAACCGGCAAAATATACAATGGTATCCTTCGGGAATGTTTCCCAGGGAATGTCTTCCTGGGATGACGAACCGATCTGTTTCACACTTCCGGGAATGGTGACTGATTTCAGGAATGTACATTGACGGAAGGCATCATTCCCGATACTTGTCACAAAATCCGGTATGGTGACGCTTTCCAGTGAAGAACATCCTTCAAACATTCCGGCAGGAATCTGTATGGTACCATCGGGTATGACAAAACTCTTGAGCCCTGTGCATTGTGACAGAACAAGATGATCCGTCTCCACCAGACCGTCAGGGAATGTCAGCTCGGTCAGTCCGGTACAACATTCAAAAGCACTCTGCCCGGCAAAAATAACACTTTCCGGAATCCGGATCTTTTTCAGTTCCGTACAGCCCGAAAAAGCATACTCACTGATAGATGTCGTACCGTCTTTGATGTCTGCTGTGCCGTCAGAATGAGCATTTCTGTTACACTTATAGAATAAATTACCGAAATAGGCATCTTCACTGCCGCTTTCAAAGTCAATTTCCCATTCTGTGCCGGAAAAAGCGTCCGACTTGACAGATTTCAGCGAAGTACTGTCAATATGGATATCCTTCAGATTGGTGCAATTTTCAAACGCATGAAATGAGATGGTTTCAATGCTTCCGGTGATATCAATATGAGTCAGAGCGGTACAATTTTCAAAAGCGCTGCTGTCAATATTGGTAACCATAGAAGGAATGGTTACCTCTGTAAGACTGCCGCATTCTTCAAAAGCAAAGCTTCCGATGGTTGTCACACCCTCCGGAATGATAACACTTTTGACTCCGGTTTCCTGAAAGCATACTTATCTAACGCTTTGACAGATTTTCCGTTGATTTCAGAAGGTACTTTCACATTTTCATCATTTCCGACATATCTGATTTTAACGGTATCATCACCATTATCAACATACCGGTAATCACCCTCAGACAGCCATGCCCCACTGTCATACGGAACAGCAAATGCCGTCAGACCGGATGAGAATAGAGCAGTACTGAACCCGATCATCAACGAAAACACTAACTTTTTCGTGATATCAAATGATTCCGTTTCATTTTTCTCCTCCCAAGCGAGTAGAAGATGATTTTTATGAACTTGTGTCATTCTAATACTTTATTTTCTAAAAGTCAAGTATCGTTCGTCTCAGCAATATATATCTGACGCTATATTTCGATAGTTGTGTTGTCACTGCTGACAGGAACGACTGCTTTGATATTGGCAGTTGCCGTTTACATGGGTCAAGTGACTATGCGGCAGTTCAGGAATAACTTTCAGTGAAATTCAGAATTGAGTTTTAGAGGAATCCCACAGGAAGTTCAGAAGAAAGGATAAACGTACACTACAACCGCCTCACGCCCTGTTAAGGGCGTGAGGCGGCAAGTCCGGATATTCTGCCTGCGCTGTTAAATCGGGTGCGGCAGCTTGACGCCCATGCTGAAAAGGATCATGGTTCAACCTGAGACAATAATCTTTGTAAACATTCTTTCTTTTCATCTTCTGATAAAGCCTGAAACATATCCACCACACCATTGATTCTGTGCGCTTTGATTCTTTCGGCTATTACGCCGGAAAGCCCTGACACTTCTTTTAGATCGTCAGCAGAAAGATAATCTGGTAAAACAGACGTAGCAGTCTGCCACTGAATACACTGAGCTACTGTCATACTGTCTATTCTGCGAATGACATCTGATACGTTTTTCTTCATCCAGGCTGCCTTTCTGTCATTGAGCTGTTTCTTCCGGAACAGAATCAATTCCTGAACATATCCTTCACAGACGGTTCCTTTCCATTTCGAATACAACGCATTT
>CACYCN010000040.1 GCA_902772895.1 uncultured Ruminococcus sp. | reverse complement strand
GGCGGAAGGAAATTTTCATAGACTTCCGTATATCCTTTCATCACCATTCCTTCGGGCTGATTCAGGATCGAAACGATTCTGCTTTTTTCATCGGGCGGATAAGCCTTTGTCCGATTGGTAATAAATCCCTTCTGACGACAGGATGCTTCGTCCTTTCCGGTCAGGCGGCAGAGTTCACGGAAGCTGTCATCGTCAACGCCGTAGATCTCAAAACTCAGAGTATATTCCCCCGGTCCCGATGAATACGGACCGTCGTATTTCAGATAGTCCTCATCAAGCGCTTCCTCTTTGACCTCAAAGCTGAAAGTACCGGCAGAAACATAATAGCGATATTTTTCAATATCATCCATATGAGCGATTTTGTTATATTTCCGATCGAGTTCCGCTATTGAATAGGAATTCCCGTCCTGATCGGCGGTTGACAGGTAAGAATGCATATTATAGGCAGCCCGGCGATAGAAACTGGTTCTCTCCAGATACCGGCTGCTGCAGTCCACAAAGGCGAATACCGTCAGAAAAACGGATACGCTGACAATCAACGATATCACCGTCGTCCGATACTGTTTGCGGCTGCGCTTCATATTTTTCCAGGCAATCACACCGCCGGCTCCGAATAATTTTCTGATAACGGCAGGTGCCCGATAGAACTTTTCCCCGTTTTTCCTGACATTGATATCTCTGGTACTGCGGATCGCCTCCATCGGCGGAATCCGTGAAGCCCTCAATGCCGGCATCAGCGCCGACAGGAAAATGGTCACCGCACCGACTCCGATCGCCAACAGAACGGCATAAACCGGAATGGAAGTAATGAGTGTCACATTGCCCAGGATATCCCCGAGAATGATATTGCACAATGTCATCAGCAGAAATGTCACACCGATTCCCAGTCCGATCCCCAGCGGAATCCCTATGATACCCAGAATCATTGCTTCAAATAACACATTATTCCGGATCTGTCCCGGCGCAGCGCCTACGGAAGACAACATACCGTAAAGTTTCGTTTTTTCCGTAATCGATATGGCAAAACTGTTGCGGATAATAAACACACTCGCCAGTACAACGACCAGAATCATCACCGCTGCCGCCAGAAAAATCACATCATAGGATTCTCCGGCAGCGGTAGACATATATCCTTTGACGATCAACAGCATGTCATTGAGTGAAAAGTACGTGATCTTCATCTCACTCTGCTTGAGTTGTTTTTCAATTTCTCTCACTTCATCCGAATCGAGATCAAAGGCGCGGAAATCTTCCAGTAAGCTTTCATCGACACCTGTCACTTCCGCAATCACTCTGCGGAACTGAGGTTCCGCCTGATCGGTCAGACGAACCAGCATCACCTGTGAAATATCTCCGGGCTGACAGGTATAGAGATTCAGCGTTGACCCGTGATTTGACAGCAAACTGTTTTCTTTTTCCATAATGCCGACAATGGTATAGGTTTTGGTTCCGGTAGGGACAAACTCCTCCACTTCCGGAAATACCGGTACCATATCCGGCACTACCATATCTGTCAATCCCGACTGCTGCAGATACTCTTCCGTAAAATGACGCTCTCCGAAAGAAAGGGTAATGGTATCTCCCACCCGATAGCTTTTCCGGGTATTCTGCAGAAATTCCTTTGACAGTACCACTTCGTCATCCCTGACGGCAAAACGCCCTTCCTCAAGGGTACACTGAAAATCATCTAAAAGCGTCTGATCCGCATGCAGTAACTGTAAATACGGACGATACTGAGATTTGGGTTCTTCGATCAGCGCCAGTCCTACCGGATAGTAAGTATAGGCATCCGCCACGCCGTCAGTATTGCGGACCTTCTGAAAATCCTGTTCCGTAAATTCGCCGCTCAGATAAAAGTCATAATTACCGCTGTTCATTATCTGCGCATGAACCAGGGATTCCTTCGCACTGGTGGCAACACCTGCCACTACGGTAATCAGTGCCGCAGATAGAATAATCCCAAAAACGGTAACAAAAGTACGTGATCGGTTCAGTTTCAGATATTTGAGGGTTAATTTCCGGAGTACGTTCACTTCTGCCCCTCCTCCACGATCTTTCCGTCACGGATACGGATAATCCGGTCAGCCTGTTCTGCAATCGCCGGATTATGGGTAATGATAAGAATGGTCTGGTGATAGGTCTGATTCATCAGTTTCAGCAGATTAACGATATCAGCGGTAGCCTTGGTATCAAGATTACCGGTCGGTTCATCGGCAAGCAGAATGGACGGCTGATGGATGATCGCCCGACCAATGGAAACTCTCTGCTGCTGTCCGCCGGAAAGCTGATTCGGCAGATTACGGCGTTTTTCAGCAATCCCCAGTTTTGTCAGCACATCCTCCAGACGGGCCGGATCAACGGTTTTTCCGTCAAGTTCCACAGGTAATGTAATATTCTCCTCTGCCGTAAGAATCGGAATGAGATTATAGAACTGATACACAATACCGATCTGTCTTCTGCGGAATACGGCTAACCGGTCATTACTGAGATGAGAAATTTCCTCTCCGTTAATAATAATACTACCGCTGGTCGGTCGATCCACGCCCCCTAATAAGTGCATCAGCGTACTCTTACCGCTGCCGCTGGCGCCGATAATCGCAACAAACTCTCCCTCCTCTACACTGAAAGAAATATCATCCACCGCATTAAACGCATTGTCTCCTTCTCCATACGTCTTTACCAGATGTTCTGTTTTCAAAATCTCCATATCATTTCTCCTCTCTTGATACGCTGTCTGCCAGCCCTGCATATTCGCAGCCCGCTCTCTTCCCTTACTGCCTTAGATACCCCTTGCTTCCGTATCCGCAGCGCTCATCATATACTCCCAAATATATCCGTTAACCCGCCAACCTGTTACCCGAAATCAACAGGCGCATTAACTGAGAAAAACACATTACCATAATGTTCCGGATCAACCAGCCGGAAAGCAGCCCTTCGGGCTGCGGCGGC
>CACYCN010000039.1 GCA_902772895.1 uncultured Ruminococcus sp. | reverse complement strand
CCGGACGGAGCGGCAGTTTCCGGCGTTTCGGGTATTGTTGCAGGTTTGTCCTTTACCTCCGTTTCAGGCTTGGGTGAATCGGAGGGGGGAATTAATGTTTCTTGATTCTGTTTCATAATTCCTCCTTAAAACTGTGCGTAGATATTATCGACTACGCCGTAATCGATACCGTAAGCGCCGAATACGACGCAGGATACGATCAGACCGATCATAACCGCCCATTTCAGCGGCAGTTTTCCTGTCGTGATCCGTGACAGAACATTATGACCCTTTTCTTTGAGCAGCGCCACGATCCACATGATGATCACACCAATGGCAATGACTAAGAAATCGTGTTTATCCGTACCGAGATAGAAGACACCGCTGTTCATGATTTCTTCGAAATTCCAGTTCCGGAAGGGGATGGCGAGCATCCGGAAGAAGTCCCCGACATAGTCCGCCCGGAACAGCATCATACCGATATTGACCAGAATAAAGGTACGGACAATGCAGACACAGCTCCATAATTTTCCTTTCCGGTTAAATCCGGTTTTTTCACAGATCCTGACTGCCAGCGGTTCCACAAGCATTCCCAGCAGGATGATCAGGAAATAGTATAATCCATAGACGACATATTTCCATGCGGCGCCGTGCCAGATACCGGTACACATCCAGACAACAAATAAGGCGGCTGCCGAAGGAATGAAGCCTGCCAGAAATTTACCGAAATGTTTCTGGGCGGATTTACTCAGTTTCAGGAAAGGCGCCGAGAGGGATACCGGATAGAACACATAGTCCTTGAACCAGGTTCCCAGTGTGATATGCCAGCGCCGCCAGAATTCCGCCACGGATTTGGAGAAGAAGGGCTGACGGAAGTTAGGCGCCAGTTCGATGCCGAACATCTTGGCGCATCCGGTCATGATATCGATACATCCGGAGAAGTCGGTATAAAGCTGAATGGTGTACATCACCACGGCAATGATGATGACCGGACCGGTATGGATCTGATAATTATCAAATACACTGCCTACGATAAAGGAGGCACGGTCGGAAATGACCAGTTTCTTGAAGAAGCCCCAGAGCATCAGTGTTACACCGCCGGTGAAGTTTTCGTTGGAATAACGATGTCCTTCTATCAGCTGAGGTGTCAGTTCATTGTATCTGCCGATAGGACCTTCCGTCATCTGCGGGAAGAAGCTCAGGAACAGCGCCAGTTTTGCCAGATTGGTTTCGGCGGCATATTTTCCGCGGTAAACGTCAATGATATAACCGATAGACTGGAGGGTATAATAGGAAATACCCAGCGGCAGCGCCAGCCGCAGCAGCGGTACGTGTACACTGACGCCGCACAGTGAAAAGATAGAACCGATCTGTCCGGCAAAAAAGTTATAATACTTCAGATATACCAGAATGCCCAGGTTGATGACCACGGCAAAGGCAACGAATAATTTTTTCCGTTGGGTAATTTCGGCTTTGAAGGTCTTTTTTTCTTCTTTGGACAGCTCTTTCTTTTTGGCCTGAAAGAGCTGTTGCTGTTTGGTGATCTGTTTTCCGAAGACGAAGGTTGAGACGGTTGCCGCCATCAGGAACAGTGTCATGATTCCGTTGAGAAATCCGTAGAATACATAGCTTGCCCCCAACAGGACCAACCATCGGCGTTTGAGCGGAACCATCAGGTATATCAGGAATACGATCCCGACAAACACGAAGAAATACAGATAAGAGGTATATGTCAAGCGACTCTCCTCCTCAATCCTCTGCGTTCTGAATCATTTCATAGATGGTTTCTGCCGATTCGAAATTTTCCGGAACCAGATCAAGGGGGGTGATCTCTACATCGAATTCATCGCTGATTTTGGTGACTAACTGAATGATGCTCAGAGAGTCCAGGATACCCGAACCGATCAGATCTTTCTCTTTGGTGAAATCCACACCGGGTTTGACTTCATTCAAAATTTTCAGTAATTCTTCCATGATAAACATCCTCACTTTTCTTAAATAGTTGATTAGGGGACAGGGACGGAGCAAAGTTTTTACTTGGCTTCCAGTTCGGTATAGTGTGTTTTCAGCCATACACGGTCAATTTTCCCGTTGCCGTTATAGGGCATGGAACCGATCTTCAGTACCTGATTGGGTACCATATAGTCCGGTACACGCTTTTTCACTCCGCTGAGTACTTCGTCCGGAGCGGCCTTTCCTTCGTAGATCATGACGATCTTATCATTGGCAGGATCATAGATGCAGGCATTCATCAGGACTCCCTCGACCGCTGCGGCACCGTTTTCGATTTCGCCCAGTTCAATGCGGTAACCCATGCGTTTGATCTGAAAGTCTTTTCTGCCGCAGTAGATCAGTTCGCCGGCTTCGTTATACCGGACAATATCTCCGGTACGGTAAACCGTTTCGGGATACGCTGACTGAAGGGGATTCTGGACAAATACTTCGGCGGTTTTTTCGGGATTGCGGTAGTAGCCCATCGCTACAAAGGAACCTCTGACATACAGTTCGCCTTCTTCACCGGGGGCACATTCTTTTCCGTCTTCATCCACGACTAAAACGTCGCAGTTATCACAGGCATTGCCGATAGGAAGGGATTCGCCGTCGGTAAAGGTACGGTTCACGACATAATACGTACAGATATCCGTGGTTTCCGTGGGACCGAAGAGGTTAGCGTAAAGCAGATCCGGAAATGCTTCTCTCCAGTAATTGAGTTGTCTGACAGGCATTACTTCGCCGGCAAACAGAACTTTCTGCAGATATTCCGGTCTGGCATATTTGAACAGTCTGAGATTCGCCACGATACACAGCGCTGACGGGACCCAGTAGATGGTGTTGACCTGATACCGGTTCATCATCTCGATCAGCCTGATCGGGAAAGAAAAATAGCTTTTCGGCAGGATGACCATCTCGGCTCCGGTACGGATCGTACTGAAAAAGTCCGTCACGGACATACTGAAATAAAACGGTGTCTGGCTGCCGAATACCGTTTTGTCGTCAATGGAAAAGGTGGAAATGACCCAGTCGGTATAAGATATGACATTGCGGTGAGATACCACGGTTCCTTTCGGGACACCGGTCGATCCGGATGTGAAAAGACAATAAAGCGGATCGGTATCGGTCATGGCATGATGAACCGCCAGCAATCCGGCGTCATCAATTTCCGTCCGGGCTGCCTGTTCACAGACAAAGGTTTCCAGTCCGTCGGTCAGTTCCCCCAGCTGCGGAAGCAGTTGTTCTTCGGCAATCACGGCAAAGGGCTGTACCACGCTGAAAATATTACGGATTCGCTCCAGCGGCATTTTGGGGTCTACTACAACATAAAAATTTCCGCTGTAGGCTACCCCCATCATGGCGGCAGCGCACATCGGCGTCTTGTTCAGATAGATGGCGACGGCGGTTTTTCTTTTCTGAGAGGACAGCAGCGCACTTCCGATACTTTTGGCACGTTGTACCAGTTCACGGTAGGTCAGAGCGGTCTGATCATCACGGAAGGCGGTCTTGTCAGGAAAAGTGTTCGCTGTTTGTTCCAGAAATTCTGTTATCGACTTCATAGCTCCTCCTTTTTGTCAGGGATTACATCCTGACGCTGCACCTGACAGCGTCTTATACATATTATACAAGAAATCGTGGATTTTTCAACCAAAAAATCAAAAATTCCGGCGGCAATACCACACAAAGAAAACCGCGCTTTTATCAAAGAATCTATCCATTTTTCTGATGTTTTCGGCTGAGAAAAGAAAATGGAATGATTTGGAAAACGAGATGCTTGCGGGGTTGTGCATAATAAATGATAGTTTGAACAATTTTCCGTTTTTTTACACTAAAGATACAATTCTTTCATTTTTGGTGCGGTTTGATACTTTGCAACTTGATTTTTCGACAAATTGGTATTAAAATAGAATTGAATGTAGATGGAGTTTGTCTGTCAACTCGGCCGGAATCCGGCTAAACCAAAAATTTGATTAGGGAGACGAGTTAAATGAACTTTCACGGCAAGGACATCAAGATCTTTACCTGTAATTCCAACAGAGCGGTAGCTCAGCAGATCGCATCCTGTCTCGGCTTGCCCGTAGGCAAATCGGAAGTTACCTGTTTCAGTGACGGAGAAATTTCCGTTTCACTTCACGAATCCGTCAGAGGATCCGAATGTTTTATCGTACAGTCTACCTGTGCGCCCGTCAACGATAATCTCATGGAACTGCTCATTATGATCGACGCCATGAAACGTGCCTCCGCTGCCAGCATTACGGCGGTGATTCCCTATCTTGGCTATGCCCGTCAGGACAGAAAAGCCAAGGCAAGAGATCCGATCTCTGCCAAATTAGTGGCTGATCTGATTACTTCTGCCGGCGCTGACCGTGTACTGACAATGGATCTCCATGCCGCTCAGATTCAGGGATTCTTCAATATTCCGGTGGATCATCTGGTCGGTGCTCCCATCCTTGCCAATTATTTCAAAAAGAAGATCGGTGACAATCCGGATGATTATGTGGTAGTCTCTCCTGATCTCGGTTCCGTTACCAGAGCCAGAAATTTTGCTACACGTCTCGGCTGTCCCATCGCTATTATCGATAAACGCCGTCAGAGAGCCAATGTCTCTGAAGTAATGAATATTATCGGCGAAGTCAAGGGTAAGAAAGTTATTCTGGTTGATGATATGATCGATACCGCCGGTACTCTCTGTAATGCGGCTCAGGCCGTTGTGGAAAGAGGCGGCGCTACCGAAGTATATGCCGGCGCCACTCATGCCGTTCTTTCCGGTCCTGCCATTGAACGTATCAGGAACAGTGTTATCAAGGAAGTTATTCTTCTGGATACCATCGCCATTCCGCAGGATAAGTATCTTGACAAATTTACAACCCTTCCGGTTGCTCCTGTCTTTGCCGAAGCAATCGAGAGAATCTATGAGGATAAGCCCGTTTCTTCTATCGGCGTATGATCCCGACAGAAGACGCTGTTTTTGGGTTCTGCTGCAGAACGGATTTCTGTTATTCCGCTGCTTTGTACACCTGATCTGACAGGATATGGTGTGATTATCTGCTGAGGAAGTTCCTGAGTGAACTTCCTCGTTTCTTTTCACGGAGTCTGTACCGGATGTCACTCCGGTTCACAGAGACTGCCGGATATCCCAAATGTTTCATTGACAAATGTTGTTTTTGGGAGTATAATAGCGACAACGAACGGAGTGATGATATCGCCCGGTTCGCAGGAATGTATCAGGAATCATACTATGAAGAGAGAAAATGTTTGTTCAATTGAAAAAAGAAAGGGAGAATTCAAATGAAAACTTCTAAAAATGCCTTTTTATCTACTGTCTTAGCTGCCGTGATCGGCTGTTCCGCTATGGCGACCATGAGCGCCGCCGCTACAACGGTCTTTGCAGAAGAGAGTTCGGAAGAATATCTTCTTGTTCTGGGATACTCCGATGATGACGATTCGGAGCCGGATGACGGTCAGCTGGAGGGTGATTCCCAGGACTCTTCCGAAGAGCCTTCCGGAGCAACCGATCCGGAGGACAAAGAAGTGTCCGAACCGTCTGAGGAATCTCTGGAGGAGACTTCTAAGGAGGAAGAACAAAGCCAGAGTTCGGAGAATCAGAATCTGCTGACAACCGGTAATTCGGATAGCACACCCTCTACAGTCAATTCCCAGGCTGCTGCTCCTAACGGCGTGATCCAGACCGGTCAGGAAGTGCCTACCGGTACGATCATCATTTTTATTGCCAGTGGTGTCGTTCTGGTGGCAGCAATTGTCGTTTCCGTTGTTCTGAGCAGAAAACGCTCCAAAAAGGATGACGATGACGAGTAATCCGTCAGCTGCTATGAAATGAGATAACAGACGTATGACTCCTGCGGAGGGTACGTCTGTTTTTTTGTTATTGTTTTTATTTTTGTTTGTCACGAAGCTGTGGAACGGATGCTTTATCACTAAAAAAACGGCGAAATGCTTGCTTTTTTCATACAGAATTGTTATAATGAAAGTATCAGAATATAAGGGGCTTTTGCCTGAATAAAGGAGGATGAAAGTAATGTATCGGGAAAGAACGACCCGCAGAACACTCACCATGCTGCTTACCGTTTTGATGGTACTCGGCGGAGTGTTCGTTTTCCAGATGTCCCAGGGTCTGACAGTTGATGCGGCATCATCACTGGTCAATCAGTCTACCGTCAGTTCGGACAATATTAACAAGGGTCAGAAAGTGACAGTCAATGGCGTTGCCAGCGGCGGCAGCGGCGGTTATGAGTATGCGTATTTCTTCAGGCGCGCTTCGATGACGAACTGGATCACAGGAAAATCCTATAGTACCCTGACTTCCTATACCCTCAAACCTTCCGTTGCGGAAGATTATTGCCTGTTGGTGAAGGTCAGGGATAAGAGCGGAAAAGTTGCCAAAAAGAGTTTTACCGTCAAGGTGAATCCGGTACTTGAAAGTAAGGCTTCCGTCAGTGCCGCCACGATTACCAAAGGAATGTCTCTGAAAGTATATGGCGCTGCGGAAGGCGGCAGCGGCAGCTATCAGTTTGCGTATTATTACAGGCGTTCCTCCGCTTCTTCCTGGACCACCGTCAAGTCCTACAGCAAAACCAGAGTCGTGACCATCAAACCCGCTGCGGCGGTGAGTTATGACGTCATGGTAAAGACAAAGGATACGAACGGTTCGGTCGTCAAAAGTACCTTTACCGTTTCTGTCGATCCTGCCTTGGTGAGTAAACCGTCCTTGTCCGGAACAACCTTCAAGCCCGGAGAACAGATTCTGGTTTCAACGGTTGCCAGCGGCGGCAGCGGTACCTATCAGTATGCCTTCTCCTACAGATCTGTTACAGACAGTACGTGGATTTCGCTGATTCCCTATGACCGCTATACCGGCATTTATTTCATGGTGGAAGATACCGGCGATTATGAAGTGCTGATCAAAGTGAAGGACAGCAACGGCGCCGGAGTTTCATCAAAACTTTCCTTTACGATCGATGACGATGAACTGAACGAAATGGTGGATGCGGTTCTGGGCAGTATCATTCTTGACGATATGGATGATTTCGGAAAAGCCAAGGAAATCCATGACTGGCTCGTCAATAATGTCCGCTATGACTATGAGAATCTTCTGGCAGGAACGATTCCGGAATCTTCCTTTACCGCCAAAGGTCTGATGCAAACAGGTCTTGCCGTCTGTGACGGTTATGCCAAAGCTTTTGTCATACTCTGTCAGAGAGCCGGACTGGAAGCAACCCGTGTGGCAGGTACTGCGGATGATGGTACCGGCAGCCAGTCTCATGCCTGGAATCAGGTCAAAGTGGACGGAAAATGGTATAATGTGGATGTGACATGGGATGATCCGGTGATGCAGGACGGTTCGGAAGTTTGTAACTACAATTATTTCCTGATTCCTGACAGTGTGATGGATCGGGATCATACGGCGGAGACCGTTAAAAAGGTCTGCGATACCCCTCAGCCGACAGAACGGATTCTCGAAGCTATGCTGAAGGATACGTCTGCTGAGATGAAATACAGTATTTGTGAAACAGAGGAGGATCTTGCTCCGGCAATGCAGAACTTTGCCGATCAGGATATTCTTGATTTCTATCTGATCTGTCATCTCGGGAACGATATGCAGGCGGTTTTGAATCAGGTCGGCGCTCATCTTCCGGATCTTCACGGCTATGAGTACAGTGTACACTGGAGTATTCAGAACTTTGGTTTAGAGGGCTATACTGTGGTCCATATTCAGATCGATAAGATTACAGGATATTGCTGACCTCTTATGCAATGAACAGATATGACTTTCGGGTCATATCTGTTTTGCTATTCCGGGTTCAGGTCAGGGAAATCAATTTTCAAACATTTCTTATGATTTTGCCATGATGTATAGAAAATCAGCTTTTTTAGGAAGGGGGTTCCTCCGAGAAAATGTCGGAAAAACTGATTTCCGTGGAAGGAGAAGGAGGAAGAGATGAAACAGTATTGTGTCAGCGGCATGAGTTGTGCGGCTTGTCAGGCACGTGTGGAAAAAGCAGTGTCGGCATTGGAAGGTGTCAAAAGTTGTTCGGTCAGTCTGCTGACGAACAGGATGGGTGTGGAGGGAGACGTCAGGGACGAAGATGTTATCCGGGCAGTGGAAAAGGCAGGATATGGCGCCAGTGTCCCCAAAGGAACGGAATCGTCTGCCGACAGTCACTATCGCTTTCATTTGCAGGAACAGCGTGAGGCACTGGAAGATCGGGAAACACCGAAATGGAAAAAACGGTTGATCGTTTCGGTCGTGTTTTTGGTATGCCTGATGTATTTTTCGATGGGGGTTCCGATGCTGGGACTGCCGGCGCCGCCCTTTTTGCAGCATAATCCCGTGGCGATGGGATTGCTGCAAATGCTCCTGACAATTATCATTATGATGATCAATCAACGGTTCTTTCTCAGCGGTACCAGAAGCTTACTGCATGGCGCTCCCAATATGGATACGCTCATTTCTTTAGGCGCTGCTGCTGCTTTTGGCTACAGTACCGTGATGCTGTTCGTGATGATCGATTGTCAGCAAAAGGGAGAATTTGCCGCAGCCGCTGCTTTGACCCATGAATTCTATTTTGAATCGGCAGCTATGATTCTGACGCTGATTACTGTCGGGAAAACACTGGAATCCTATGCCAAAGGGAAAACCACCAACGCTTTGAAAGCTTTGTTGGAACTGGCTCCGAAAACGGCTTGTGTGATCCGGGAAGGCGTGGAAACGGTCGTGTCCGTTGACGAAGTACGGAAGGGAGATTGGTTTATCGTTCGTCCGGGAGAGAGTATTCCGGTGGACGGCGTTGTAACAGAAGGCAGCAGTGCGGTGGATGAAACGATGCTGACGGGAGAAAGTATCCCCGTGGAAAAAACCGTAGGAAGTATGGTTTCGGGCGGTACAGTGAATCGTTCCGGCTTTCTGAAATGTCAGGCACTGCGTGTCGGAGAAGATACTACCTTATCCCGGATCATCGAAATGGTCAGTGACGCTGCCGCTACCAAAGCGCCTGTGGCACAACTGGCTGACCGGATCTCATTGGTGTTTGTTCCGGCAGTGATCGGCGTTGCTTTTGTGACGGTCATTATCTGGCTGTTGTTGGGAGCCGGTGCGGGGACCGCGCTGGCAAGGGGAATCTGTGTATTGGTAGTTTCCTGTCCCTGCGCATTGGGATTGGCTACACCGGTTGCGATTATGGTCGGCAGCGGTGTGGGCGCCAGAAACGGTATCCTCTTTAAAAATGCGGAGGCGCTTCAGGAAACCGGCCGTACCGGTATCATTGTCCTGGATAAAACCGGAACCATTACCAACGGTACACCGGCAGTGACCGATCTGCTGCCGGCTGAGGGAGTATCGGAAACTGAATTGCTGCAGGCTGCGGCTTCTCTGGAACAGAAAAGTGAACATCCTCTTGCTTCCGCCATTACGTCTTATGCCGGACAACGGCATATCGCCATACAGGAAACGGTTGATTTCCGTACCCTGACCGGCAGCGGCGTTCAGGCAAAACTCGATGGAACAGAGATGATCGGCGGCAGCGTCGCTCTGATTCGTCAGAAATGTGCCGTTCCTGAGCCGATTCTGACAAAAGCCCATGAACTTTCCGCTCAGGGGAAGACACCTATGCTGTTTGTCGGGAACGGCAGATTGTTGGGGTTGATTGCCGTAGCCGATACGGTAAAGGAAGACTCCGCTCAGGCAATTCGTGAACTGCAGAACATGGGACGCTATGTCGTGATGCTGACGGGGGATAACATGGCAACTGCCAGAGTGATCGGAGAAGAGGTCGGTGTGGATGAAGTGATCGCCGATGTAAAACCTGACGGTAAGGAGGGCGTTATCAGAACGCTGCGGCAAAACGGCAGGGTGATGATGATCGGTGACGGGATCAATGATGCGCCGGCGCTGACCAGAGCCGATATCGGAATGGCAATCGGTGCCGGTACTGATGTGGCAATTGAAGCGGCAGATGTTGTCCTGATGAAAAGCCGTCTGACGGATGCGGTCGGCGCCGTGCGGCTTTCGGCTCAGACCTATCGCAATATCAAAGAAAATCTGTTCTGGGCGTTGTTCTATAATGTCCTGTTGATTCCGTTGGCGGCAGGACTGTATGTCTGGTGGGGGCTTTCCATGAATCCTATGTGGGGCGCCGGAGCAATGAGCGTTTCCAGTGTATTTGTGGTGACAAATGCCCTGCGTCTGAACTGGTTCCGGCTCTTTGATTCCCGACATGATAAACGAATGTATCATAAAAAGTCTTTTCATGGCATTCAGACCGTTGACAGCGGTATGACTGATATATCTATTTCTGACAGGGAGGTTCAATCCATGACAAAAATTCTGAAAATTGAAGGTATGATGTGCGGACACTGTGAAGCGTCCGTCAAAAAGGCGCTGGAAGCACTGGAAGGTGTCACAGCGGCAGAGGTAAGCCATACGGAGGGGACGGCAGTTGTGACTCTCAATGAAACCGTTTCTGATGAGGTGCTGAAAAAGGCGGTCGAGGATAAGGATTATACCGTGTTGTCCATTGAAGGATGATAGGATGACGGGTTCGGCGCAGGTGTCCTGTTATTTTTGGGTCGCTGTGATGACAAATTTCTGACAGAAGGGAGCTTGATCAATATGTATGAGGAACTGAAAAAAGTGATCGAACAAAGCAATCATATCGTGTTTTTTGGCGGCGCCGGCGTTTCTACGGAAAGCGGTATCCCGGATTTTCGCAGCGTGGACGGTCTTTATCATCAGAAATATAAATATCCTCCGGAGACGATCCTGGGTCATAGCTTTTTTATGACCAGAACGGAGGATTTCTATGATTTCTATCGTGATAAGATGATCTGTACCACTGCGAAACCCAATAAGGCTCATCTGGCTCTGGCAAAACTGGAGGCGCAGGGAAAACTCAAGGCTGTTGTGACACAAAATATTGACGGTCTGCATCAGGCGGCCGGCAGTAAGAAGGTTTTTGAACTTCATGGCTCTGTCATGCGGAACTATTGCATGAAATGTCATAAATTTTACGGACTGGATGCGATTACCGGCAGTACGGGTGTTCCCAAATGCTCCTGCGGCGGGATCATTAAACCCGATGTGGTGCTGTATCAGGAAGGTCTGGATGATAAGACCGTTGAGGGAGCGATTCGTGCCATTGCCAGAGCGGATGTGCTCATTATCGGCGGTACGTCACTGAACGTGTATCCCGCTGCCGGTTTCCTGAATTACTTTAACGGCAGTACCATCGTTCTGATCAATAAATCGGAGACTTCGTTCGATTCGAAAGCGGATATCGTGATCCGTGACCCGATCGGTCAGGTCATGGATGCGGTAGTGAATTCCTGATTGATATTACAAAAAAGCTGTCACATTATGTGACAGCTTTTTGCTTGGGAATATAAGCGGTTTGTGATGCTTATGACCTGACGGAATCAGCTTCCACCAATGCGGTCATGAACAGGAGGTGTAGGATTTGCCTCCAACATTAACGCAGAGAGGCGGGAGATGCTGCCGGAAAGGTATAGATAGCCGAAGAGGGCTTCCAGACCGGTGGCGGTGTGGTAATCGGCAGGGGTAGCGCTTTTGGGGGTATGAGTGGTGTGGGCGTTGCGGCCGCGACGGAATATTTCAAGTTCTTCTTCGGTCAGACGAGACTCGATTCTGTGAAATAAGGCTGCCTGCGCTTCACAGCGTACCCGGTCTACTTTCAGTTTGTTCAGGTCTTTGACAGGCCGGTTCGCTTCACAGACGATCTCTTCCCGGACATATAAATCAAAGACGCCGTCACCGATAAATGCCAGTGTCAGAGGACTGAGCTGCTTGGGATCACAGCTTTGTGGCGTCAGAATTCCCATGATGCGCCCCTCCTTTATTCGACAAAGTCAAATTCCAGATCATACATACTCACGGTGTCGCCTTCCCTGATGCCCGCTTCTTTCAGGGCGTCAATCACGCCCGAACTGATCAGGACACGCTGAAAGTACTGCAGGGATTCGGAATCGTCAAAGTTGATCGTCCGCAGGATGCGCAGCAGGAATTCGCATTCCACAAAATAGACTTCGTCATGTTTGGTGATGCGGACGGCTTGTTTCCCGATCTCGTCCTCCGGCAGAACAGGCGCTTCTTCTTTTTCATAGCGTGTGATAGGCGGCAGTTTGGAAAGCTGTTCCTGAATCTCTTTCAGTAAGGGTTCCGTCTGATAATTGATCGCTGCCATGATGGGGAAGAAACGATATCCCTTGGCTTCAATATACTTCCTGAAATCTTCGACGACTTCATCTTCTGTCAGGTCGCACTTATTGCCGGCAACGATCATGGGACGTTCTGCCAGTTCCGGATTGAACTTTTTCAGTTCTTCATTGATCGTTTCAAAATCCTTCTTCGGATCACGTCCTTCACTGCCGGAAACGTCTACCAGATGTACCAGAAGACGACAACGCTCTACATGACGCAGAAACTGATGTCCCAGTCCGGTTCCTTCATGAGCGCCTTCGATCAGTCCGGGAATATCCGCCATGACAAAGGAAGATTCTTCCCCCATGCGCACAACACCCAGAACCGGGGTGATGGTGGTAAAATGATAGTTGGCAATGATCGGTTTGGCTTCACTGACAACGGAGATCAGAGTGGATTTGCCGACATTGGGATAACCTACGATGCCGACATCCGCTAACAGTTTCAGTTCCAGCTGTACATCAAAGGCTTCACCGGGCAGACCGGGTTTGGCAAAACGAGGAGTCTGTCTGGTAGGAGTGGCAAAATGCGGATTGCCCCAGCCGCCTTTGCCGCCTCTGGCAACAATGACAGGTTCATTGTCGGAAATATCGGCGAGGATCCGTCCGGTTTCGGCTTCTTTCACGATAGTGCCTAAGGGGACACGGATGATCAGATCGTCTGCTTTTTTACCGTTACAGCGGCCGCCTCTGCCGTTTTCACCTTTCGGGGCGATATATTTTCTTTTATAGCGGAAGTCGGCAAGGGTGGACAGATTGGTATCCGCCACAAAGACGATATTGCCGCCCCGTCCCCCGTCACCGCCGTCAGGACCGCCGGAGGCAACATATTTTTCCCGGTGAAAGGCAACGGCTCCGTCACCTCCGTCACCTGCTTTGATATAGATTTTTGCGATATCGACAAACATTTTGATCAGACCTTTCGTAGGAGAGGGTTTTCGTCCGGTAACAAAAAAGAGCTCCGACTGCTGCCGAAGCTCCGTTTGTGTAGCGTATATTACTGCTCTGCTGCGTAAACAGAAACCTGCTTGCGGTCACGACCGACACGCTCAAACTTGACGTTGCCGTCAATCTTGGCATACAGGGTATCATCAGAGCCACGGCCGACATTATTGCCGGGATGAATGTGTGTGCCACGCTGCTTCACCAGAATATTTCCTGCCAGTACAAACTGACCGTCAGCACGCTTT
>CACYCN010000038.1 GCA_902772895.1 uncultured Ruminococcus sp. | reverse complement strand
GTTTCAGATCACCCAGAATAGAAAAAATCTGGAAATGAACACATAATCCGCCGAATCCCGTTGCCGCGCCCAGCATCCATATTCCGGCACCGGAATCACTCAGCTTCCGGCAGGCACCTGTCACTTCCGTCAGTATCCGGAAAACGGCTCCGGCATTTTCTTCCCTGACACCTGTCAGTATCAGGATCTGTGCCAGCGCCTGATCCCAATGGAATGCCTCTGCCACTGCGATCAGTCCGGAAAATATCGCTACCATCGTACATAATGCGATCATTGACTGCGCTCCGTCCGCACAGCTCTCAACAAAACAGACGGATAATCCTTTCCGGTTTCTTCTGTCCTCCGATATCCCGGAAGAATCCGGAGGACGGAAAGTGTCAGCATGTGTTTTCACAGGATTCTCCGGTTTCCGGACAACATGACGATCCGTCAACGAATGACGTCCCGGCTGATAGATTCTGCCGCTGATCCATCCCAGCAGGATTCCGCTGATGACCTGCGAGAGATACAGAATGATACCGGCAGTGATATCTCCTGTCATCAGTTCACCGACTCCCGTGATTAAAAACGCCGGTCCCGAACAGACACAGAACATCATCATCTGTTCCGCCTGTTCTGCATCGATCTCCCCTCTCTCATATAATAATCTGACACACTTGGCGCCAACCGGAAATCCCCCCGTCAGACTCAGTATCACTGCCGCTCCACAACTTCCCGGCAAACGGAATATCTTTTTCATTACGGGAGAAATCAGTCTCCCTGCCTTTTCCGAGATACCGCTTCTGATCACAAATGACGAAAACACCATAAACGGCAGCAGTGCCGGCAATAATAGTGTCACACCATATTGCAGACCTTCCGCTATCCCGTCAGCCATATGGGAGGAATGGATCAGCAGGATCATAGCCGTTCCTACCGCTCCTGTCAGTCCTGCGGCTTCCCGGATACGTTTGATTCTTTTCCTGTCTCCTGATAATCTTTGCAATTCACGGTGTCTGATCTTCCGGTCTTTCCGGGACGGTTTTTTCACTGCGCTGCCGCCTTCAGCATTCGGAAAAGAGGATTCGTTATGATTCTTCTGCGAAAAATTGCTGTCCGATATGGCTGCGTCTGACATCGTTTTCATCTGTCACCCACCTTGTCTTACCGATCTTACTTTCATTTCTTACTTTCATTTCTTTCTTACTCATCTTATTCTCTGTACCCGTTTTCCTATTCGTCATAATGATACGCCTCTCAGGATTTCAGATTCTGACAAGGCGCTGCGGAGTACATAATCCGGACAGCAAAAACATAAGATAGAACGAAAAGATTGTCTGACGGACGGAAGGAGTGACGCTATGCCGAAACCGCCCCCGAAAAACAGTCCGCTGATTGCGGCACGGCTCCATGCCATTCACCTCGAAATCAGCGGAAACCGGGAAATCATTGTCGAGGGAAGCCGTGGCATTCTGCTCTATCGTGAGGAAGCCATCAAGCTCAATGCCGGGAATTATATTCTGTCGGTCAGCGGCCGTGGGCTTCATATCAAGTGTATGAGTGAAAGTGATCTCGTGATACAGGGGTTTATCACGGGGATAGAATATCTGATCTGAGGCGATAGCGATGATTGCGGTACGATTTCTGCGCTGGATATCCGGTTATGTCAATGTCCGGATCGGGGGACGTTTTCCCGAACGATTTCTGAATGTTGCCGCCAGAAAAGGCATCAATCTCTGGGGACTTCGCAGCAGCGGTGAAGATCATACGGCTTTTGCCCGCAACAGTGAAATTGCGATGATGAAAGCAGCCGCCGAAAAAACCGGCACTCAGCTTACCGTCTGCCGTCATTACGGACTGCCCTATCTGGTAAAGCGATACCGGAACCGGGCAGGTCTGCCGGCAGGACTTGTGGCGGCTCTTATTTTTCTCAGAATCATGTCCGGCTATATCTGGAACATTACGATCAGTACGCCCGATCTGATCAATGAATACGAGATACGTCAGCTGCTTGCCGACAACGGTGTAACCGTCGGCGCCCGGTCGGACAGCATTGATGTTCCTTCCGTCATTAACCGGATCTCCTCTTCCGACCGGCGTATCAGCTGGATGACGCTGAATCTGCTCGGCACGACGGCTGAAGTGGCGCTCAGTCCGAATCTTGCCGAAAGTATGGAGAAAAAGGAAACACATACCGCCTGTAACATCCTGTCATCGGCGGACGGGGTAGTAACCAGAGTACAGGCATATAACGGCAGCGCCCGGGTAAAAGTCGGGGACGGGATTCACCGTAACCAGCTTCTGGTCAGCGGTGTCATGGAATACAATAACGGCAGTCATGTCCTTGCGGACAGTGAAGCGCGTATCTTTGCCAGAACCGCCCGCAGTGTCACGATGGAACTCCCGGTATCCGGTGAGAGACTGCAAAAAACAGATACCGTGATCATCAAACGGGATCTGTCGGTATTCGGACTGCGGATTCCGCTGAGTCTGAACGGCGATCCGGACGGACTGTTTTCCCGCTCCGTCACCAACCGGCAGGGTTTGCTTTTTGACAGTACCCTGCCGCTGAAACTGCAATGCGAAGAATGGCAGGAATATGAAAAAAAGCCCGTGGAACTGACACTTCCACAGGCTCAGGAATATCTGGAAAAGAAACTGAAAGTTTATGAATGGTTCATGATCGCTTCCGCTAAAAGCGGCACACTCCTTCAACGCCATGTCCGTGTTACCCGTGAAGGAGATCGTTATCGTCTGAAAGCAGACTATGAATTGGAAGAAGACGTAGGTTACGTTTCTGTCATTGACGTCCGCACGGACGAAGCCGATGATCCTGCCCCACCGGACTGATCTCCTGCGCCAGAACCTCCGTATCCGTTTCGTATCATGATGATCCGGAGTATGGGATTTCAGGACGGGTCATTCGATTCCGGCAATGTTCCGGCAGCGTTGTCTGTCTGTGGATCAACGGCATCCGGCGTTACCGGTGAAGCAGATAATGCTTCTGTTTTACCGGAGCGTTTGATATGCTTGCCGATAATTTCAGAGACATCACTGATGGCGATAAAGGCGGAAGAATCCACCGTTTTGATAATTTCCTTCAATTCGTGGATTTCAAATCGTGTCAGCACACAGTATAGCACGACTTTCTTACCGCTGACAAGTCCCTCTCCTTCCATGATCGTGACTGTCCTGCCCAATTGTTCAAAGATCTTCTCGGAAATCTCCTTGGCGTCGTTGGTAATAATCATGGCAGCCTTTGTCTGTTCCATACCGGATTCCACGATATCCAACACCTTTGACGTGATAAAATAGGTCAGCAGACTATACATGGCGCGATCGGCTCCGAATAAAAATCCCGCCACGGCGAAAATGATGATATTGAAAATCAATACCGTCTGTCCTACCGGAAACTTGAATTTTTTATTCAGCAGAATCGCTACCGTTTCTGTCCCGTCCAGACAGCCACCGCACCGGATGACCAGACCGACACCGATTCCCAGTATGACACCGCCGAAGGATACGGCTAACAGATAATCATTGGTCATCTGCTGCAGCGGCGCCATGATCTCCAGAAATATGGAAAAGAGCAACATGGCATAGGCGGCTTTCACGATAAACATCTTTCCCATTTTTCGTGCGCCGATCAGCAGAAACGGCACATTCAGTACAACGGTCAGGATACTCAGCGGAATACCGGTCAGATTATTGATAATAATTCCGATCCCCACTACCCCGCCGTCCATAATCGTACACGGTACCAAAAACTCTTCAATGGCTGCCGCCGCTATCATGGCGCCTACCGCAATCCCGATAAACTCCGCTAACAGCCGCAGAATCTTATTACTCGTCCATTTCACTCTCATCCCCGCTTTCCCTGCCCATTTTAGGCGTTCTGCCTTTGTGAGACATCATACTTCTTCTATTTTAGGATAAATTAGACAGATTTTATTTCTTTTAAAGAAGATAGATAAATTTCTCACTATAAACGGGAAAAAGTGTCAGGAAAGCAAAACGGGGAGAATCCTCTCCCCGAAAGCTTCTGCCGGAAGAGGATCCGTCAGGGGTTCCCTTCGACACGATAGCCAAGTCCCTGAATCTTCCGGATGGTAACGCAGGAACTGAGATATTTCAGTTTTTTGCGGATAAAGGAAATATATACCTCGACATTATTATCGGAAGCATCCGATTCCGCTCCCCAGACTTTGACAATAAGACTTTCTGTCGAGATCGTCATACTGGGGTTATACAGGAGTACCTTCAGCACTTCAAATTCCTTCCGGCTGAGCTGAACGGTTTCTTTGCCGCAGGATAATACGGCGGAATGTAAATCCAGGGACAGATCCTTGAAATCAAGACTGTTGACCACCACACTGCCCTTACGACGGGTCAATGCGCCGACTCTTGCCAACAGTTCCTCGGTATCAAAGGGTTTCGTCATATAATCATCCGCTCCGTAGTTCAGACCGGATACCTTATCTGTCATCGCACTTTTTGCCGTCAGCATCAGGATCGGCGTATCCACATGATCTTTCCGCAGAATCTTCACGACTTCAAATCCGTTCAGTCTGGGCAGCATCACATCCAGGATCATCAGATCATAATCCGCCATCTGTACATATTCGATCGCCGATATCCCGTCATAAACCGCATCCACAAAATATCCCTGCTGTTCCAGAATTTTCTTGACCGCATTGGATAATGCGATCTCATCTTCTACCAATAATATACGCATTTCGGTTGCTCCCTTCTCAGTTCAGATCAAACCATACCGTAAAAACGGTACCGTCTTCCTGACTGCTTTCCGCTTTGATTTCCGCATGTAATAACTCTGTCATGCGTCTGATTATCGTCAGTCCCAGACCATGACCTTTGATCTCCGATCTGGTCTTATCTCCCCGATAGAACCGGTCAAAAATATGCGGCAGATCTTCTTTGGCAATCACACTGCCGGCGTTATGTACCGCCAGACAGGCACGTTTCTTTCCTGCCGAAACCGTTACGGTCACTTTACCGCCGGAAGGTTCATATTTCATGGCATTCTCGATCAGACTGTTGACGATCCGCCGGGTATATTCTTCTTCCGACAGAATCATCACCTCCTCAGCGATATCTTCCGTCAGTGTGATCTGATTTTCATAAGCAATACTTTCCATCTGAAGCAGACATTTTTCCGTAATCGCAGAAAGATTCACTGCCGTTCTGGTCACCGACTGACCTGTCGCTTCCAGTGACGAAAGCGTCAGCATCTGATTGACCATTTCCATCATCTCATGCGCGGAAACATCCGT
>CACYCN010000037.1 GCA_902772895.1 uncultured Ruminococcus sp. | reverse complement strand
TAATCCGCCAGTGACAAACCAAAATGTCCCAGCGGTTTGTCGTCATAGCGGGCTTTTGCCATCGTGCGCAGGACCTGCATTGAGATCAGGCGACCATATTTTGTCTCTTTAGCCTTGTTGATAAGTTCGGCAAGATCCATCTGATGAACGCCTTCTTTGAGTCGTCTGACAGGAAAGCCGCACGCTGCCGCCAGTTCCGAAAGACTTTCCAGACGATCCGCTTCCGGCGCTTCATGAACACGATAGACAAAAGGAATCAACGCACTCTTGGCATATAGCGCTGCGGCACGGTTGGCGCAGATCATGAACTGTTCAATCAGTTCTTCGGCTTCCCCCCGTTCCCGTTCTGCCACGTCAGTACAGACACCCTGTTCATCCAGGACAAATTTCAGCTCCGTACTTTCAATTTCCAGTTCACCACGTTGTTTTGCCTTGGCTTTCAGCAGTTCCGAAAGCTGCTGCGCCGCAAAAATCGATTCATAAACCGGCGCATATTTTTCTTTCAGCGCATCATCCGCTGTGCCGTCAAGAATCTCATTGACTTCGGAATATACGCCTCTGACTTTGGATACGATCACACTCTTGACAAACCGATAATCTACCAGTTCCGCTTTTTCATCCAGCTTCATGATTGCCGAAAATGTCAGTTTTTTCACACCGGCATTCAGAGAACAACATCCGTTGGAAATCTCTACCGGCAGCATCGGTATCACACGATCGGCAAAATAGACAGAAGTACCCCTGTCCATAGCCGCTTGATCCAGTTTGCTTCCTTCCGTAACATAATGAGAGACATCGGCAATATGCACGCCCAGTTCCCAGCCGTCTGACAGTTTTTTCACGGAAATGGCATCGTCCAGATCTTTGGCGTCCGCACCGTCAATGGTGAAGATCGGTTCTTCACGCAGATCTTCCCTACGGGCAATTTCTTCTTCCGTAATCGGCTCGGCAGCCTTATGCGCTGCCTCATGTTTGACTGCTACCGAAAATTTAGACGGAATTCCGTTGGCATCAATAATCGCATCGGCACAGACTCTTGCGGAATCCGCACGCCCATAGATATGAATCACTCTTGCCAGAACACGTTTTTCTTTCTGGTCATACGAAATCGCCGCCTTGACCTTATCGCCGTTTTTACTTTTCAGTTCGCCGCCCCGCACAATTAACAGCCGATAGGCAAATCCGTTATCCGGCATCACATATGCCTTGCCGGTCTTTCCCTTTTCCCGTTCCACAACACCCGTAATGATCCGGGATCCCTTGACTAATATCTTATCGACTTCACCGGAAAGTCCCCGTTCACCGTCCACAACATTCTTCACCATGACGATATCTCCGGGCATAGCGCCTTTGGAAGATGCGGCATGAATATAAATATCCTCCATTCCCTCATCTTCCGGATGGGCAAAGGAAAATCCCCGGCTCTGACGAACGATTGTCGCACGATAATATCCGGCAATTTCCGGAAGGGCAATCTTTTTACGCCGGATGACTACCAAATCACCCTTTGCTTCCAGATAGGAAACGGCATTATTGAAGGGTTCTGTTTCCATCAGTCCCGACTGAATCAGCAGTTCCATCCGATCCATCGGTTCACTCTGCTGACGCAGAATATTTAATATGATTTCATTATCTTCCTGTTTCATGATCTCTCCTTTTGTTATTCCGATCACTCTGTCATAAACAGAATCCCCAGTGTACCGGGGCCGCAGTGTGAGGAAATCGTACAGCTCGCACGTTCGATAAAGATCTCGTCAAAATAATGCAGACGTTCCAGTTCCTCTCTGACAATATCAATATACTGCTGACCGATTCCCCCGTGTGTAATAAAAATGCGTTGATGACGAATATTTTCATATTCCGATAATTTATCGTGAACATAGGTAACAAGAACTTTTTCAAGTTTACCGCGGTATTTTTTCCCGACAGTCATGGAACCGTCCTGATTGTTGACATAGATACTGGGCTTGATCTGTAAAAGATTTGCCCCTAACATGGCAAGTGTGGAACAGCGTCCGCCCGCTTTCAGAAAATCCAGTTTATCTATGACAAAACTGGCGTGACATTTCGGTACCAGCGCTTTCAGTTCTTCTGCAATCTCCTTCGCCGGAAGACCTGCCTTGATCCGCTGAGCGGCTTCTATGACCAGATGACCGCTGCCGGAAGATAAATTGCAGGAATTAATCGGATAGATCCCCGGCAGAACCTGAGCGGCTGCCACACAATTCTGATAGGACGATGAAATAGCCGCCCCCAGATTGATATGAATCACTTCATAGCCCTGTTCCACATAGGGTCTGAATTGATCCACGTATTCCTTCGTATTGATGGCGGAGGTTTTGGGAAGCTTTCCGGTTTCACGGAAATTTGCATAAATTTCATCCGGTGTAATATTCACACCATCTTCGTAGCTCTTATCGTCCAGAATGATATGCAGCGGCATCAGCTGTGCACCGGTCCGTTCCAGCAGCTCTCCTGAAATATCACAGGTGCTGTCTGCACTGAGTAGTATTTTTGCCATTTAGAACACCTCTTATCCATTGATTATGATTCTTCATTCTTACGGGGTTGACGTACTTTATTTTTTCGTTTCAACTGTCTGATATCGTTTCCGACGAACTCTACCCGATCCAGCAGTCCGATCATTCGTGAGATCGTCCGGATATTATATTTTTCCTGCAGCTCAGTGAGCTTGAGGTTCGTACTGATAATCGTGGGTTTCTGACGGATCATGCGGGTATTGATGATATTATATAACGCCGACACACCGAATCGGGAAGTGAATTCTGTCCCTAAATCATCCAGAATTAGCAGATCACATTCCGTTACTAATTTTTCCGAATCCTTTTCGGTATCACGGCTGTCAAAATGCTCCGCTTCAATCTTCGTCATTATCGCAGGCGCGGATACATAGATCACGCCATAGCCCCTGTCAATCACCTCTCTGGCTATCGCCAGTGACAGATGCGTCTTGCCAAGTCCCGGTGATCCTTGAAATAACAGACTCCGGGAATCTTCTCCGAAGGTCCTGGCGTATTTTTTGCAGAATCCCAGTACACTCATCATATGGGTATACGGGCTTGTCTTCCCATCGCCTGATGGCGTCTTGGAATAGTATTCCAGTGAG
>CACYCN010000036.1 GCA_902772895.1 uncultured Ruminococcus sp. | reverse complement strand
GAGATCGGTCTGGAACTGAAAGATGCAACAATGGCACAGCTGGGTCGTGCACGTCAGGTAAAGGTTGACAAAGAGAACACGATCATTGTAGACGGTGCAGGCGATGCAGATGAGATCAAGGGCAGAGTATCACAGATTCGTACACAGATCGAGTCATCCACATCCGACTTTGACAGAGAGAAGCTGCAGGAGCGTCTGGCTAAGCTGGCAGGCGGTGTAGCAGTCATCAAGGTAGGCGCTGCAACAGAGATCGAAATGAAGGAGAAGAAACTCCGCATCGAGGATGCCCTGGCAGCAACAAAGGCAGCTGTTGAAGAAGGCATCGTAGCAGGCGGCGGTACAGCGCTTCTGAATACCATTTCAGCGGTATCCGCACTGGTCAGCGAGCTGGACGGAGACGAGAAGACAGGTGCCAAGATTGTTCTGAAGGCACTGGAAGAGCCTGTACGTCAGATTGCAGCAAATGCAGGACTGGAAGGTTCGGTAATTGTCAATAACATTCTGAGTGCCGACAAAGTAGGATACGGTTTCAACGCACTGACGGAAGAATACTGTGACATGATGGACAACGGTATTGTTGACCCGACAAAGGTAACACGTTCCGCACTGCAGAATGCCGCATCCGTTGCATCCATGGTACTGACTACCGAGTCACTGGTAGCTGACATCAAGGAACCTGCTGCTCCTGCACCGGCAATGGATCCCGGTATGGGCGGCATGTACTAAGCGCAGAGCGCGCAGAGCCTGCGCGCCCGATTCGCGCTAACGGCGCAGAGCCTGCGCACCCGATTCGCGTTAACGGCGCAGAGTCTGCGCACCCGATTCGCGTTAACGGCGCAGAGCCTGCGCACCCGATTCGCGTTAACGTTCGCATACGCTCACTCTGATAGTGTGGATTTCAGATTCAGTGTCCGCGGTTCACCGGCGCAGATCGGATAGAATATACGTTTCATCCGTCGCCGTAAGCCTTACGGCTTACTTTCCGACTACAAAATGAAAAAAGACGCATGACTTCTTTTCCGGAAGTTCATGCGCCTGTTTTTTTATGGGCAGCAGTTATTTTATCCCTAATAGCCAAAAAGAAAAGCTGTGGGGCTTAGTGCAAAGATTATTTCATTTTTTAGACGGGTGCAGGGACGCTGTCCCAATATGGAAAGGGGATCAAGCTTTATGACCGCCGATCTGGTGATTACGTTCGATAGTAGTACCGGCTTTCAGATAATTCATTCCCCGTAGGACGGCGTTTTTACCATAGCGATCCTGAAGAACAAGAACGGTTCTGAGGAGATCACGTTCTTTAAGTTCCCGGAGTTGTTCGGTACGACGTTGTTGTTCAAGAAGGGCATAATCGGTAAAAAAATCGAGTTGTTCAGGAGGGGATTCAGGGACGGCATTTTCACGGATCAGTCCGCAGGCGGCGATTGAAATACGGCGTACCAGAAGATCGGGATTCACAATACGCTGATACAGTGAAGAAACGGCTGACATAATTCTGCGGACAGAATTAGTATATCCGGGCAGATTTTCGGTTCCATGGGCATGATACGGATGAGGGCGTCCGTAGGGGTCAGGGGTAACCTTACCACGATAGAGTTTACCGGTAGTACGGACGGTATAGATACTTTCCGGGATACTTCTGCCGGGAACGGTCAGGATCAGACTTTCCCGGTCATACCCGATGGTCAGGATCATCTGACGGGTGACATAGCCTTTTCTGACGAGATCATGTGTCAGCAGTTCGGACATTTCCTTGACAATAAGCCTGGCATTTTCATAAGAATAAGGTTCTTTGAGTACCTGACCGGAGGACAGGGATTTTGTATCAGGCCGATAAGATTTGATTGCTTGCATGGTAGTAGGTTCCAGTCCCCAGGCATGATCGATCAGGATTTCGGCATGAATCCCGAATATCTTAAATAACTGATTTCTTCTTTCAGGCGAGAGAGAAGCCCGTGCGATATCGCCCATTGTATGAAGTCCCAGCGTATTGAGTTTGCGGTAATATCCCTGTCCGATGTGCCAGAAATCCGTCAGAGGACGGTGAGACCACAGCAGTTGACGATAAGATTTTTCATCGAGTTCAGCCACTCTGACGCCGTCCTTATCAGGAGAGATATGTTTGGAGACGATATCCATTGCCACCTTAGCCAGGAAGAAATTCGTTCCGATACCGGCGGTAGCGGTAATACCGGTCGTATAGAGTACTTCCCGGATCATGGTCATGGTGAGTTCATGAGCGGTCATATGATAGGTACGAAGATAGGCGGTGACATCGATAAATACCTCATCAATGGAATAGACGAAGATATCTTCCGGGGCGACATATTTGAGATAGACGGAATAGATGTGTGAACTATACTTTTCATATAGTTTCATACGCGGCGGAGCCACGATATAGGACAATTGAAGGGAAGGGTCATTCTGAAGGGCAGGGGCATAAAAGGAAGACGAGACAAAGCGGCAGTTACCGTTCTGATCAGGACGGATAAGATGATTACGGAAAGCAATGCGGAATCTGTCCCGATTGATATCCTTAACCCGTTGAATCACTTCAAAGAGACGGGCACGTCCGGGAATCCCGTAAGCTTTGAGAGACGGGGATACTGCCAGGCAGATTGTTTTATCGGTACGGGAAGCATCAGCCACAACCAGATTTGTATTCAGCGGATCAAGATGTCGTTCAACACATTCAACGCTGGCATAAAAACTTTTCAGATCGATAGCGACATACGTATGGTCAGTATGATTAACATGATTCATGGTTATTGTCCTTTCACATTAGCCGGGCATTCCACAAACCAGCGTCCTATACGGGAAGCGAACAACCCGGAAGCTCTCTCGAAGAACAGATATTTTTCTTCTCCACGGATAACAATGGTATAGCAGTCCCCGCTTCGTCCGTCACCCAGAGTAGAAGCGGGACGGAAATCCCTTACTTCATCGATAGAAAAACATCTCCCGTCAGACCAGATAATCCGACGTGGAATCATATAGCCTGTTGCATCAAAATCGGTATTGACTTTGACATAAACTCTTTCATGGTACTTCATCGGAATCCTCCTTCTGATCTTCTTACACCAGGAGAGCTGCGCGCAGGGAACCACGGAGCATACCGGATCGGTCGGTTCCGTCAGAATAAGTGCAAGTAAAGGTCGGTTTTATACGAACATTTGTTCTTGATATATTGTAGCACAAATGTTCGAAAAAGTAAAGCGGAAAAAATTAACTTAGAGGAAATAATCGGACATTCATGACAACCGGAACAATAAAAAGCAGGGCAAAAATATTTAACAGATATTTTTTAAAAAAAAATGATATATCACTTCATTTTGACAATCATTTATGTTATAATAGATGAGTTATGAAATATACTTTCCATGAAATTGATATATATAAGGTGAAAATAAAATGAATGGTGAAAAAGAAAATTACGAAAAAGGCAGTGAGATCATTGCCGGACGGAACCCTGTCAGTGAAGCATTGCGTTCAGGCAGGGCGATCGACAGTATATTGATAGCCAAAGGAGAACTGAACGGTTCGATCAAGGTAATCGCAGCCAAAGCGAAAGCCATGAAGATACCGATCAAGGAAACCGACAGAAAGAAACTTGACCATTTGTGCGGCGGCGCAGCCCATCAGGGAATTGTCGCATTAGCCGCCATAAAAGAATATGCCACGATAGACGACATTTTTGCACTGGCAGAGAGCCGGGAAGAGTCGCCGTTCATCATCGTACTGGATGAGATAGAAGATGCGCACAATCTGGGAGCGATCATAAGGACAGCAGAATGTGCCGGAGCACACGGAATTATCATCCCGAAACGGCGGGCAGCAGGATTAAGCTATGCCGTAGGAAAGACCTCCGCAGGAGCATATGAATATATGCCGATAGCACGGGTAACGAATATACCGACAGTTCTGGAAGAACTGAAGGAACGAGGCTGCTGGATCTATGGAGCGGACATGGACGGTTCCGTATATTGTGAAAACGACCTGAAAGGAGCCTGCGCACTGGTGATAGGCTCGGAAGGGAAAGGAATCGGACGATTAGTGAGAGAGAAATGTGATGTAGTTTTATCACTTCCGATGTGTGGGAAAATCAATTCCCTGAATGCATCCGTAGCGGCAGGAATCCTGATGTATGAAATGATGCGTCAGCGTCGCAACATCAAAGCAAAAAACGGAGGTTAACAGAAACATGGCGAATATAAAGGACCCCGGATCGCCCCAAAAGTCCTCAACCATCCGAAACCTGTTCCGACAGAACGAAGAAGCCTACCAGAAACATCAGGAGGAACTGAGGGCGGAAAAGGAAAAAGAAGAGAAGGAATCACAGCAAGCTGAATCCAGACAGCAACCCGAAATAAATAAACAGCAACCCGAGCAGTCAAAGGAACCCCATGATAAATCCGAACAGCCGAAAGCTGAGAAGACGAAAGACACCCTGGAACAGTTCGAACAGCCGAAAGTTGAAAAG
>CACYCN010000035.1 GCA_902772895.1 uncultured Ruminococcus sp. | reverse complement strand
CGTTCCGGGAAGAAGGAAAGGAGTCGATTAGTTATGATGATGTGCAGTAAATGTAATAAGCGGCCTGCGGTGGTATTTGTATCGGATTCGATGAATTCATCGGAATCGGTAGGATATTGTCTGACATGTGCCAAGGAGTCAGGCATCAAACCGGTAACCGATATTATGGAGAAAATGGGCATTACCGAAGAAGATATCGACATGATGCAGGATCAGATGAGCGAACTGATGGAGTCCGGCATGATTCCGACAGATATGGAGTCGCTTGCAGAAATGCCTGATATGTCCGAGGGAGAGTCCGAAGAGGAAGATGAGGATTTCAGCAGAGGAGGCGCTCCGGCATTTCCGCCGTTCTTTAAGAATCTCTTTAACGGCGGTAACGCGCAGAAGGCGAAATCGGAGGATAAACCGAAAAATAAGAAAGATGACGCCAAAACCGCCAAGAAAAGAAAGAGAAAACATCTTGACGCCTATTGTACCGACCTGACAGATCGTGCCAGAAACGGAAAGCTGGATCGGATTGTCGGCAGAGAGAAAGAACTTTCCCGAGTGATTCAGATTCTGAGCCGCCGGACGAAGAATAATCCCTGTCTGATCGGTGAACCCGGAGTCGGTAAAACGGCGATAGCCGAAGGTCTGGCACTGAAAATCGTAGCAGGAGATGTTCCGCTTCGTCTGCAGAATAAAGAAATTCATCTGTTGGATATGACGGCGCTGGTTGCCGGTACACAGTTCAGAGGTCAGTTTGAAAGCCGTATCAAGGGTCTGATCGATGAAGTGAAAGCTGACGGGAACATTATTCTGTTTATCGATGAAGTACATAGCCTCGTCGGAACGGGTGATTCTGAGGGTGCTATGAACGCTGCCAATATCATGAAGCCGGCGCTTTCCCGCGGCGAGATCCAGGTAATTGGTGCGACTACCTTTAACGAATATCGTAAGTATATTGAGAAGGATGCGGCATTGGAACGTCGTTTCCAGCCTGTCACGGTAGCGGAACCGTCAGTGGGAGAAACCATAGACGTGATTATGGGCGTAAAGTCCTATTATGAAGACTATCATCGTGTAAGAATGTCGGATGAGATCGTCCGCAAGACGGTAGTACTTTCGGAACGGTATATTACCGATCGTTTCCTGCCGGATAAGGCGATTGATCTGCTGGATGAATCCTGTACCCATGCTGCGCTGCGCAATAAAGAGTTGGAAGAGTTTGACCGCAATCATGCGAAGCTGACCGAACTGAAAGCACAGGAAGAGGAACTGACTTCCGAGAGTGAAATCAATTATGAAAAGCTGGCAACGGTACGTTATGATATTGCCAAACTGGAAAAAACACTGGGAGAGACAGATCAGAATCAGCTTTTTGCAGAAGTCAGTGAGGAAGATATTGCTCATGTCATCGAACTGTGGACAGGGATCCCGGCATCCAAGGTTCAGGAAAACGAACTGAATAAACTGGCGGATCTGGAAGATCATCTGAGGAGTAAGGTAATCGGTCAGGATGAGGCGGTACAGGCATTGGCAGCTGCCGTCAAGCGCAGCCGTGTACAGATCAGTCCCCGTCGTCGTCCGGCGTCGTTTATCTTTGTAGGACCGACCGGTGTCGGAAAGACAGAATTGGTGAAGGTACTGTCCGAGGAACTGTTCAATACGCCGGAAACATTGATTCGTCTGGATATGTCGGAATTCATGGAGAAACATTCGGTATCCAAGATCATCGGTTCCCCTCCGGGATATGTAGGTTATGAAGAAGCCGGTCAGGTGACGGAAAAAGTCCGCAGACGGCCGTATTCCGTACTGTTGTTTGACGAGATTGAAAAGGCACATCCGGATGTGCTGAATATACTGCTGCAGATTCTGGATGAAGGCGTTCTGACGGATGCCCAGGGACGGAAAGTGAATTTCAGCAATACCGTGATAGTCATGACCTCCAATGCGGGCAGTGAGCGGAAAGAAAACGCTCTTGGTTTCAATAAGACGGAAGCGGAAGCCACTGCCGAAAAGGTCAGAAAAGCCCTTGGTGAATTCCTGCGTCCGGAATTCCTCAGCCGTCTGGATGAGATCATTATCTTCCGTCATCTCAATGAAGACGATTTTGTAGCCATTTCCGCTCTGATGCTGAATGAATATATCGAATCCCTTCAGGAGAAGGGCATCAAGTTCACATATGACGAACAGGCGCAGCGCTGGCTTGCGAAGAAGGCATTCGGCGGCAAGAGCGGCGCAAGAGACCTGCGTAACCTGATCCGGAAACAGGTAGAAGATAAAATTGCCTCCGCAATTGTCAGCAGCCGTACCGGTCAGATTGCAGCCATTCACGTTACCGCCGACGATGACGGTATCAAGTTAGAGATTCTCTAAGGAAGATTCTTGTAGGGGAAACCCTTTAAAAAAGCACTCCATCTGAATATTCAGATGGAGTGCTTTTGTCAGTGATCCGGTTTCAATCGGCAAGCCGAAATATCCGGGGATTGTTCTGTGGAGGTGATTCAAAAGGATCACTTTTCCTTTTTTCTGGATAAGAATTTGAAGAAGACCCAGATTTCGTGGACAATAAGTGGCATCAGGGAGAGGACGACCACGAAGAGCCACATAGTGAGGGTCATCTGAGCCGTACCGAAGATATTCATCAGGAAGGGGATTTCCGTAACGGCTACCTGACCGACAACACCGAAGACGAGCGCTAAGATCATGATTTTATTATCAAGATGGTTGAACCGGAACAGGGAATGATCGGTGTCACGCATCCCGATGGCATGGAACAGTTCCGACATAGCAAGGGTACAGAATGCTAAAGTCTGCGCCTGCGTCAGGAGATTTTCGTTGCCGAACGCCTGAACCAGAGCGTCCCAGGAAAAGCCCTGACCAACCTGAATCATCGTAGCGAAGGGCAGATACAAAAAGGCGATCAAAGTGACAAGCGCAATGACAATGCTGTAAACGCCGACTTTTGCATAGCCGCCGCCGGCAAAGATAGATTCCCCGTTTTTCCGGGGTTTTTTACTCATCACGTCAGAGGAGGAGTTAGGATCGACACCCAGCGCAAAACAGGGCAGTGAATCGGTAAGAAGATTGATCCAGAGAATATGAACGGCTTTCAGCGGTGCGGCAAGACCTGCGACGATAGCGGCGAACATGACCAGCACTTCACTGACATTGGAGGACAGCGCAAACAGAATCGATTTCTTGACATTTTCGTAGATATTCCGTCCTTCCTTGACGGCCTTTTCGATGGTAGTAAATTTATCATCCTGCAATACGATATCGGCGGCGCCTTTTGCGACATCCGTACCGGTGATACCCATAGCTACGCCGACATCAGCGGCTTTCAGGGAGGGAGCGTCGTTAACGCCGTCACCGGTCATGGAAGCAATATTGTCATTTGCCTGAATCGCCTTGACGATCTTCACCTTATGTTCCGGAGAAACACGGGCAAAGATTGACAAAGAAGGCACACGTTCTTTCAGTTCCTCATCAGAGAGTTCATCCAGTTCATGACCCATGATACATTCTTCCGGTTTTTCCGCGATACCGAGTTTTTTAGCGATAGCAAGAGCGGTATCCTTATGGTCACCGGTAATCATGACCGTCTTGATACCGGCTTTCTTAAAGGTCTTGATAGAATCGACCACCTCAGGACGTTCCGGATCGATCATACCGATCATACCGATAAAGGTAAGATTTTGTTCCACGGCATCCTTATTGCCTTCCCGGACGGCAAGGGATAAGACACGCAGGGCATCATTGGACATTTCGGACATTGTCTTATTGATCAGGGCGATATCACCGGGGCCGATTTCACGGACAGTATCCCCCATGCGGATATGGGTACAGCGGGTCAGCAGTTCATCGGTAGAGCCCTTGGTATAAGAGATGACGGTTTTCTCAGGGGTAGTATGTACCGTTGTCATCAGTTTCCGGTCAGAATCAAAGGCTTTTTCATTGATACGGATCATCGTACGTTCGGTATCGCCCTTTTCAATGCCATAGCGTTTGGCAAAGGCAACCAGAGCGGTTTCGGTAGGATCACCGACTTCTGTACCATCAGAAGCGATACTGGCGTCATTACAGAGCATAAAGCCTTTAAGAAGAATATCGTGTTCTTTTTTATCGAGGGTATCCAGATCGATATACTGACCGTTTTCAAAGGCTTTGACAACGGTCATTTTATTCTGAGTGAGGGTACCGGTCTTATCGGAACAGACATAACTGACAGCGCCAAGGGTTTCTACTGCGGGCATATTCTTGACAATGGCATTGATTTTTGCCATACGCTGCATACCGAGTGCCAGAACGATGGTAACGATTGTCGGAATTCCTTCCGGAATAGCCGCAACCGCCAGTGAAACCGCCGTCATAAGCAGTTCAAGGATTTCACGTCCCTGCAGTACGCCGATCAGAAATACGACAGCGCAGATAACGATGACACCGATTCCTAATACACGGCTGAGACCGTCCATTCCTTTCTGAAGCGGAGAGGGTTTGTCTTTTTCTTTGCCGACCATATCGGCGATTTTACCGATCTGGGTTTCCATGCCGACTTTATCGACAACGCCGACACCTCGGCCGTATGTAACGACGGTAGACATATATGCCAGATCGAGTCGGTCACCGATTCCGGTTTTTTCGTCAGGGACAAACTTTTCGTCTTTTTCCACCGGCACGGATTCACCGGTCAGGGCTTTTTCATCGAGCATCAATCTTGCCGTTTCCAGGAGTTTCAGATCAGCCGGCACCTGTTTACCGGCTTCGAGGATGACGATATCACCGACAACGAGATCTTCTGACGAAATCTCTTTGGTTTCCCCGTCACGAATGACAGTGGCTTTAAGGACGGACATTTTTTTGAGGGCATCGAGTGCCTTTTGCGCCTTGCCTTCCTGTACTACGCCGATGATAGCGTTAGCAATGACAATGACCAGCATAATCGCCGCTTCACCGTAGTCTCCGAGAATGATGGAGATCACAATAGCCGCAGCTAAAATGGCATTGGTGAAGTTAAAAATCTGTTCCAGAAACATCCGGAAAACAGATTTTGGTTTTTCTTCACGCAGTTGGTTTTTCCCGTTTTCGGCGAGCCGTTGTTCCGCTTCCGCCTGGGTCAGTCCCTGATAGCTTTGCATGGTTCTACCTCACTTTATTCTGATTTTCTGCCATATCCTGACAGTTTATTTTATTATACACCACAATTGATGTTTTGACAAGACAGACAGAATTCTTTGCCGGATTTTTTGAATGAGGCAACGGTGTCAGAAGTATCAAGCATACAAAAAAGCAATAGGAATTCACGAAAAGGATTCCTATTCACATGACGGTAACCATTTCAAGGGCTTATCCTCAGGAAACGACGGGATCCATTGTCAAACATTTCTTTCGCTGAAAACAGTTTATTAGGAAAGAGGTTCTGGTTTTCTCCGGGAGAAAATGTCTGGGAAAATGGAATGCCGGGGGAATGGGGGAGACAGCCTGACGGCATAAATACTTGCAATTTTGTGTCAGATTGAGTATAATAAGATCAGAAGAAAAGATGGTATCAAAAGAATATTGATTTTGCTATTTTTTCATTGGCAAAGTCGGAAAACTTCCACGCGGGATATTTTGACTAAGTTATATAATGATAACATCAAAGAATGCGGAGTGGACTACATGAGATTATTCAGATGGATTCCGGCTGCCGGTGCAGGGACACTGCTGATGACACTATCCGATCGCCGTGTCATGGCTGCCGGAGGGGATACGCTCACGAAAGAACCGGCATCTCCGTTGATGCCGCTGCTGATTGTCGGTATTGTGCTGTTGGTGATGGCGGCGGTGGGTGTGACGATTGCTGTCGTGATACATCAGAAGAGAAAGAAAGCAAGAAATATGCCTGTCACATTCCCGGTGTCGTCTCTTGTTCCCAAGAATTATACGGAAATGATCAATGTGGAGATCCGGAAACATGATCCTGATTTTATCGGCGCCAAGTTCTGTGATTGGTGCAAGAATATTCTTATCCGGGTACTTGGTTCGATATCTGAACGGCATCCTCAGGAACTGCGTTCCCTCGAAACGGCGGAACTGTATCGCCGTCATGAACAGGAAATTAACGATCTGCTCTCTGACGGACAGAAAAAAGTCTATGAACATATTGTCATTAACCGGGCATACCTTCAGCTTTATGTCCGGGAACATCAGACGGAAAAACTGACGGTTTATCTTCATGGTCTGATGCAGCATTATCTTGCCAACGCCGTGACAGGAGAGAGAGTCGGTCGGTATTCCGCTGAGCGGCAGGAATTCAAATATCTGTTGACCTTTCAACGCAGTGTGAATGCCAAAACGATACTGGTCAACGGCGTACAGGCGATGATCTGTCAGAACTGCGGCGCACCGGTAGAGGATGTCTCGGATATCCGCTGCCGCTACTGTGATTCGGAACTTCGTACCAGTGAAAGCAACTGGATTTTGTCGGATATCACCGCTATGACGGATGATTCCCCGGTAGACGATAACGGTATCATTGTGATTGACAGACCGGAAGGTCGGGAGGAGTAATATGAAACTTCATTTTTCTCTTAGTAAGCTTCTTTCTGTAGGCAGTATCGCAGCGGCTCTCATGATGATCTGTACGATTCCGGTGCAGGCAAGATATTCTTACCATTCTTACAAATCGGGCTCCGTAACGGGTATTTTCATTCAAATTGGGGTTGTTGTTCTTTTCAATGTAGGCATTGTGATCTACAGGAAGTATTTCAGGAAGAAAAAACGGGCTGCGACGGAAGTCCCTGCAGACTATACCATGCAAATCCGGAACGAAGTGAACAGCTATGATCCGTCCTTCAATGATTATACATTGGTCCGCATGGCGGAAAGCTATTTTGATCAGTATGTCAGTGCGGTTTCTGACCGTGAACCGGAACGCCTCAGAACCCTTGAAACAGAAGAATTATACCAGCGTCAGAAAAATGAAACAGATGACCTGCTGAATGCCGGACGCATCCGGCTGCTTTCTCACGCCAAAATCGAATCCTCCTATCTGCATCTGTATCGCCGTGATAAGAATTATGAATATATCACCGTTTGTTTACGGGTTCAGATCAAGGACTATATCATCAATCAGCAGGATTATCAGTTGGTTGACGGTAAAAAAGTCCTGCAGTATCAGCATTATCTTCTGACTTATATGCGCAGTAATGAGTCCAGACTGGACAGCAGTGTCAAACGTATCCAGACGCATTGTCCCAACTGCGGCGCCCCGATTCAGCTTAACAGTTCCCGTCAGTGCGCTTTCTGTCAGGCGATTATCCGTGCCGACAGCTTTGACTGGGTGCTTTATGACGTGGAAGTTCTGGCAGAAGGAGAAAAAGCAGATAACCGGGGAATTCTTATCGAAGATAATGAGAATGTCAAATTTACCAAGGAAAACAGTCCGTTCTTTACCGGTTACTATGATAACGGTATTCAGGACAATTATAAAAATCCGTTTACCAGAGTCAATCTGTCGGAAGATCAGCATGAGATTACGAAAGGTGAGATCCTGCGGCAGCAACTAAAAATTGACTCGGAGTTTCCCGATCAGCATTAACTCCATACGGCAGTATCGGATATTCATGGAAGAATGCTGTCGTTTCGTTTTGTCTGAAAAGGGGTAAGCGTTTCCCCGAAAGTGTTATTTCTCAAACCAATGAAAGAATAATAAAAGTTGATATAGGAGGCTTATCCCATGAAAAAGTCCTGGCATAAAATTATCAGTCTGATTTCTCTGCTTACCATGTGTCTGACACTTTCTGCTCTTCCGGCAAAAGCCGTAGGAATTGGTTTTTATTATGGTAACACTCCAAGGAGATTGCTGATTATCGGTATTTGTGTAGCGGCGATCGTTGTTTCGGTGATTATCAAGGTCAAGAGAAACGGTGGTTCTTCATCCGGTTTCAGCAATACCCATTTTGATCTGAATTCCGGTCGCAACAGCGGAAAGCCGGAGGATTATCAGCCTAACCAGAAGGAGATCGAGCGTCTGGCATTTATGTATAAGGCAGGTCAGAAAACCGGTGAAAAATCGGCTCAGCTTGAGGGTAAGGTCATGGTGAAATGTCCGAACTGCGGCGCGCCGGTTCGTTTTGGAGAAATCATGGAATGTGATTACTGCAAAACCCAGATCACCCGTAAAAGTGTTGCCGATCAGCTGACGCATCAGGACCAGTCCTATCAGAAGGACGGTTTGTTCCATAAAGACCCGCCTGCCAGAGAGTTTAATCCCAATCGCTATTATGACGAAAATATTACCGGTTATGATAAGCATGATGAGATCAATCAGGAGGAACAGCGGGTGGAAGATTATTATAACGATTATCGCCGGTAATATGATCCATACAAAGAACCTTCCCAAGGGTTCATAGGAGGGATTCCCATGAAAAAGAAAGGATTATTCAAAGTTTTCGGTCTGTTATGTCCGGTGGCGATCTGTATCGCTCTGGCATCGCTGCCGGTTGCCGCAGCCCAGACACCGATGGAAATGATTGCCGGTTCCGGAGTGGGTCGGGTCATTTTTATCATCTTGTGTATCTTATTTCTTCTGGGAATTTTCGTTGTATGGTTTATTCTTGCGTATAAACGGAACAGTTCCGGTTACAGTACGAAAATTGACTGGAACAGGGAACTGAGTTCCCGTCAGCCTTCCAAGAAATCTGCCGAAGACTATGAGATTCCCAATAAGGGTGAAATCGATCGTATGGCATTCATGTATCAGGCAGGTCAGAAAAGCGGTGAGAAGGCGCTTGAACGGGAAGGGAAGTTCATGGTAAAATGTCCGAACTGCGGAGCGGCGGTACGTTTTGCGGAAATCATGCAGTGTGATTACTGTAAGACTCAGATCGCCCGAAAGAGTGTCGCCGATCAGCTGATGCATCCGGATCCGTCACAGCGTCATAAAGTACGTTCTCTCCATACCCCTGAATCAGAGGAGTATAACCCCAACCGCTATTATGATGACAATATGACGGGTTATGACAGGCATGATGAAGTGACAAAAGCCAGACAGTCCGATGACTTTTATCATGGCTATTACCAATAAGACAGTCACAACTCATACAGTTACAACTGGATCGTAAGCGCCCATTCTTTCCGGGTGCTTACGATATTTGTTGTTATGGAACCATAGAAAAGAAATCAGAACAATCTGTCAATTGATTTTTCAGCTGATGAGAAAGAAAGAATCCGTTGGCAGAAGGCAGGAGGAGCCTTATGAATTATGAAGAAGCAGTCCGTTATATTGAATCCCTGTTGGTTTTCGGAAGCCGACCGGGACTGGAACGAATCCGTGAATTGATCGAGCGTATCGGTTCACCGGATCGCCGGCTGAAATTTATCCATGTTGCAGGTACGAACGGAAAAGGCTCTGTCTGTGCGATGCTGTCAAGCGTTCTGCGGGAACAGGGGTATCGGACGGGACTGTTTATTTCACCGTATGTACTGGAATTCCGTGAGCGGTTTCAGATCAATGGGGAGATGATTCCCCATGAAACGCTGGCACAGATTGTGGAGCAGCTTATTCCGGTTGTACAGGCGATGAAAGACGAAGGCAAGATCATTACGGAATTCGAATTTGTTCTGGCAGTAGCATTGACCTGGTATGCGCAGGAACAATGCGATATTGTCGTACTTGAAACAGGGATGGGAGGACGGTTTGACGCGACGAATATTATTACCACACCGCTTGCCTCTGTCATCATGTCGATATCTCTGGATCATACTGCCATTCTCGGCGATACCTGTGAAAAAATTGCCTTTGAAAAATGCGGTATCATCAAGCCTGACGGTCATACGGTTGTCTATGGTGACCAGCCGGAGGGAGTACTGGAGGTAGTGAGAGCGGCAGCCTCCGAGCGCCGTAATACCCTGACAATTGCCAGCCCCGATTGTGTAGAGAAACGGCATACGGATCTTCACGGGTCGGATTTTACCTTCCGTGATCCCGATACCAGTATCACACAGGAATATCACATTCCGTTTTTAGGGGACTATCAGCTCAATAATGCTGCGGCAGCTCTGTTTACCCTTCGTACACTGCGGCAAAACGGTCTGGTGATTTCAGAGGAAGCCATTCGTTCGGGTCTTGCCAAGGCATTTTTCCCGGCACGTTCCGAACTGCTTGGAGAAGCGCCGGTCATTCTGCTGGACGGCGCCCATAATCCCGGCGGTACAAAGGCGTTTTCGGCAGTCGTCAAAGAACATTTAGCGCATTATCATAAGGTTGCCGTTTGCGGAATGTTAGCCGATAAGGATGTACGGCAGGCACTGCGTTATCTGATTCCGTTATTTGACAGTGTGATGACGGTATCGCCGCAGAATCCCCGTGCCATGAGCAGTGAAGAACTGGCGTCTATCGTATCGGAATATCATGTTCCGACAGAGGCATTTCAGGATTACAGCGCCGCTTATGAAAATGCTTTGCAGGAAGCCCGTAAACTGACGGCAGAAACCGGCAAGCCCTCAGCCATTGTTGTTTTCGGGTCGTTATATCTTGCTTCAGACATGAGAAAAGTCATTCTGACGGCAAAGGGATAAAAAATTTTGGGGTACAACAGGATTCGAGTTCTTATTTTCCTCCTGTATGCTATAACTGATACGGAACCATTCGGTATGCTGAAAGCCGAAGAATACTGACACACGGGAGGAACCTACATGACAACCACTGCGATCCGCTCGGATCAGGCTTATAATGCCCTGTTCCGGGTTCTGGACAGAAACGAAATCCACTATGAAATTGACAACTGCTATCATATCCGCTGTGACATTCGTGGTCAGGAGAGAGATATTTCCCTGTTTTTCACCATAGACAGCGGTAAAATGTTAGCCACACTCTATGCGCCCTTGCCGTTATTCATTCCCGGCGATCAGATTACGGAGTTATCCGTTGCCCTGTGTCTGATCAACCATACGCTTTCCGACGGATTATTCTGTTATGACATCACGGGGGGACTTCTTTATTTCAAGATGACCGCCAGCTTTTACAACAGCCGTCCCGACGACTCCGTCTATGAATATATGCTCTCCGTTGCCGCCGAGACCATCGACGAATATGTCCCCAAACTTTCCCTTACCCTCCTGAACTGAGGACTTGTATCATCCGATTGACATAACAGTACAAAACACCGCATACTTATGGACAAAGACCATAAGGGCGGTGTTTTTGTGTATTGTATCCTAAAGAAAAAAACGATTGTGGGCATATTGTCACTGGTACTGGTAATGGCAGCGGTCATGCTGATTGTTTCAGGGATGGGCAGTCATGAAACGGCGGTTACAGCCGGGGCAGAAGTCAACTGGGGATTAAGTTTTTCAGGTGAGAACGGGATTCCGACCGGCAATGCCTCCGTCGATACCCTGAATTCCTATCATGCCATGTATCTTGGTGACACCGGCAAAAAAGTGATTCATCTGACATTTGACGCCGGTTATGAAAACGGTTATACGGCGTCAATTCTTGACACGCTCCGGAAACATAATGTCAGCGCCACTTTTTTTCTGGTAGGCAATTTTATGGAGACTTCTCCGGATTTAGTCAAACGTATGGTATCGGAAGGTCACACGGTCGGCAATCATACCATGACACATCCGGATATGTCTGCGATCCGCACGAAAGAAGCCTTTGAAAAAGAATTGAATGATCTGTCGGCGCTCTATACGGAGATCACCGGTGAGGAGATGACAAAGCTTTATCGGCCGCCCCAGGGAAAATACAGTGAAGATAATCTTCGTATGGCGCAGGAACTGGGATATACGACAGTATTCTGGAGTCTGGCATATGTGGATTGGTACAATGATAAGCAGCCGACAAAAGAAGAAGCTTTCAATAAGTTGATTCCCCGGATCCATAACGGAGCGATCGTACTGCTGCACAGTACCTCTCAGACCAATGCGGAGATTCTGGACGAATTACTGACAAAGTGGGAAGAAATGGGTTATACGATTGAACCGCTGCCGGGTGTCGCTCAGACAGACGCCTGACCAAAAAAGTGTGGAGTTGCCGTCAACACGAAAACTCCACACTTGATAAATGTGTATTGAATATTTATTGATTTTGTTTTTGCGCCTTGATGACTTTCATACGGGAGAATTCCTCACGTTCTTTTTCTTCAAGGGCATCAGAGATAAATTTCACTGTCTCTTCAAATTTCGGGATCATAATATTCTTCAAGGCATTTGCCCGTTTTTGTGTTTTCTTGATAGCGTCTGCCAGACGGTAGACGCTGTTTTCGATTTCAGCCAGATGAGCCGTCAGTCGTTTCACCTCACGGAAACAAACATACGCTTCATCAAAGGTAGCGTTAGTTGCTCCGAGACCATAGCGTAAGGGAATATTCTTGTCCGTTTCGTCAATGG
>CACYCN010000034.1 GCA_902772895.1 uncultured Ruminococcus sp. | reverse complement strand
CAGGGGTACGGCTGAAAGCCTGTACCTTGAAGCCATAGCTTTTTGCCGCTCTGGAAATATTTTTGGCGTTTGAACCGTCACGTGAAACACCACAGTCTGATCTGACCTGTTCCAGCGGCACCCATTTCCCGTAATATGCCATAATCATCGCCAGACACGCCGCCCCACATTCAAGGGCTTCCAGCTGCATGATCACAGGAACCTTGGCAGCGCCTTTTGTAACGGTCGGTTTTAATTTTCCTTTACTCATCGGGTCCCCTCTTAATTCAACAGAAATTGTATCGGATGAATACACTCCGTTACGATCCTGACATCATACTTCCCGTCGGATATCCCCACAGGCGCATAAGCCACCGATCTGCCGTATTCGTCCTTTTCAACCTTAGAAACGGTGGATTCATCCTTTCCGATCCGTACCGTCATTCCCGAAGCGATTTCTTTTCCGTTATTTTCCGTCACCATAATCACAGCCTGACGATCCTTTACCTCAGCCACACCGTATGAGATGGTTTCAAGAGTACCCGTTGCGCTCCATACAAATATCCCGCCCAGCAGAATGATGACTGCTGCCAGCAGTATCCAGATCCCCGGATTGGTGACCTTCAGATAATCCGTAAGCTGATCGGGACTTTTTATGTTGTCAAGCGCTTTTTTTCTGAAAATTCCTGACGCTTGTTCTCCCATATTGACCTCCGTAAATCAACAAATCGAAAAACCTATCCGTACATCGGTACGTCAGGTTTTTCGTGATCCGTCCATTCATGACAGTAAATTTTCATTTTTCATTTTCCGGATTCTGACCGGAATCAATGGATGTAAGATGACGCCATCCTTTCATCGCATCAACGCTTTTTTCGTACCAGCCGTTTTCATAAAACAGACATTTGGTGATATCGGATCCTCTTCTGTCTCCGGTAAAAAGCAGTCCCAGCGCAGGACAGCCTCCGTTGCACCATCTGAAATACCTGCATTCGTCACACTTTTTGTTTGACTTCCGGAAATGATACAGATTGGTACATACCTCGGATAAATAGGCGCTTTCCGTAAGAAGCTGTTTCAGCGATGTTTTTCCTAAGTTGCCGAGACGGATACCGTTTTCTTCATAATAGCCCGACATCTGCAGGCAGGGAACTACCTCCTTGCCGGATGTGACTCCGATCATTCCACGGTTCCCCTTACATACGGGATCGGTCGCTTTATATTCACCGCCGGGACAAAGAACCGCTTTTAACCGATAGCTTTTTGTCTTTGCAAACAGTTCCATCAACTGCCATACGACAATATCCATCCTCATACCGCTGTCCTTGTACTTGGAAACAAAGTCCAGCATCTTACCGTAATATTCCTCGATCCCTAAACAGCTGTCCGGCGCATTCTGTACCCACCGTGAGACCTCTGTGGTACGTATCAGTCTCATCGCGTCAACGCCTATATCGTTCAGTCTTTCGGCAGTCGGATAAAGGGTATGAAGATTACGTTGATGTACCTGCGTCTGTACCATCACCCGGAATCCGTTTCTGACACAAAGTTCTATGGCGGAAAGTGTGCGTTCCTCTGCGCCCTTTCTGCCTCTCATCCAGTCGTGACAGCCGATGCCGTCAAACGAGATCTTCATCAGCGGATCGCATCCCAGTTCCCGGAATTCATGCAGGATCTCCTCTGTCAGGAAAGAGCCGTTGGTATTCAGTTCCTCAACGAACATATCCTGTCTGTATATTTCACGGATGATAGCCATAAAGGCAGGATGGAGCATCGGTTCTCCGCCTGTGATGGTCAGCGCATGGATCCCGCATTCCTTTGCCTGATTCAGAAGATCCGCTGCCTCTTCATAGCGCCATTCCGTCATGAGCGGAGCGTTATCCGCAGCATTAAAACAGTGCAGACAGTTATAGTTGCACTTTCCCGTAATCATGAAGTTCATTTTAGGGAAGTAGCGGTGGTCATAGCTTTTATGCCGTGACCACTCGCAGGGTTTTTCTCCCCTGTGACATTTTTCTATCAGTCCCCGCTGGGCAAGACTGTCTGCCGCTGCGCTGTCGGGAATATCATGCTCCCCGTCACAGAGCAGAAGCAGATCAAATTCTTCTCTGCTCAGTCCCTTTGCAAAGGGCTCGTTCCTGCTATAATAGGCTCTCGGAACGAATTTCCAGCTTCGCAGGGCTATGTTTGGATTGATTCTGTAATACATATTGATTTCTGGTCTTTCGCCCGGACGGGGTATCCTGCAGGAATGATATCCTTTCCGGAAACCTGCGGTCAGACCCCTGCGTACTTAACGATAATTTTTTCCGTTCAGCGGACAGTAAGCCCGGTTGTACTCATCTTCCGTGATCTCCTGTCTTGCGCTGCTTCCCTCGACCTGAAAATAGTATTTGATATCTTCGCAGTACTCGCAGGCCTCTTTGATCCAGAAGAGACCATGAGGGTATCCTTCTACAGAGCCGGAAAAGAATTTTTCTTTCACTATGAAATGGCAGGTGTGGAATAAACAGCCGTCTCCTCCTGATATCATATCAAGCGTCTCCTCGGACAATTCCACATCGTTCTCCGCGGCAAGAGCCAAAAGCTCTTCCTTTGTCTGACATTTTTTGGCTTTCTCCTGTAACTCGGGAGAAAATTCACGGATGTATTTTTCAAAGTTTTCGTTTTTCATTGCAAAGTCCTCCAATATGTGAATATTATTTCGGAAGCGCCGATCCTATCCGGTATCCCGATGCCCGTCACGCCGCAACTCCATCAGGTGCGCGGGGTGGGGTGCAGGTCGATGAAGGCCATATCCGTAACTTTTCCTATAGTATATTTTTTCTTCTCTAAGAAAAGTTATAGAAAAGACCTGCATCGACCTGCACCTTTTTCTTATCTCATGAAATCCGATCCAGACGCATACCCGGGATGATGATTCCGACGCTCATTCCGCGCCGCCGGATTTCGTCAGCCCGTATCAGACAAATGCAGAAAGCCCGGAATCATCAGGCGATAGGGATACGGCGCCGTAACCGGTTTTACCTTTTAATTGTGTCAACTAACGCAAAAGGCTGCAGATGGTCTCCCTGATCCTCCCACAGGGTATAGTGCTTGTAACCCGACTGATCGACATGGGCATTGATATACCTGAAACAGGAAGTGTTATTACAATAAAGCAGTGTTTCTGTCGTATCACTGAAATAATACAGTTGAGAACCGCATTCGGGACAGAACTTGCCTTTTACAGCATCTCCCTTGCTATAACCGCAGCCGCCGGATACCGCCTGTAAAGCGTCCTCAGACAGTTCGACATCATTCTGTGCAGCAAGTTCTGTCAGTTCTTCGGTTG
>CACYCN010000033.1 GCA_902772895.1 uncultured Ruminococcus sp. | reverse complement strand
CCTTCCTTGTCCGTTTCATCAGATTCATTACGACTAAACGAGTGGCTCATGATCTTCTTCAAAAAATCCTGCGAATCAGAGTCTTGGCCTTCCTTGTCCGTTTGCTCCGGAGCGACAGTTTTTTCATTGGGATCGGACTCTTCCGGCTGCTGATCCGTCAACTGCAAATCAGAAGATGGTTCCGGTTTTTTGGTTTCTTCCGGTTCTTCATCGGCACGCAGATTGACCGTCCCTTCAAAGTTGCCGGCTTTCAGATCACGCTCCCAGTCATTGATATCATCAATGATATCGGACTTATTGGCAGGTTTGAAAGCACGGAATGCCGTCAGGAATTTCTCTCTGGTAAGCAGATAGGTACCGCTCATCAATCTGGCAATCGCAGCGTCTTCACTCTGACCGCCGGTGGAAAACTCTTCAAAAATGATACGCTTGAGTGTTTCCACAACCTTATCGATATCACGATAGTTATAACCTTCTGTCATTTTCGCCATATCATCGGTGGTAAAGCCCGGCTCCAGACAAAGCATATCCTGAAAATGTCTGTCAAATGCGCTCTTTCTGGCTTCAAAATCGGGCAGATCGACACGGATCACCTCTACACGATCCAGCATGGCGGAATCCACACGCTTCGGATAGTTCGTGGCTCCGATAAAGATAATCTTCTTATCGGAATTATTGATATAGTTATAGCCGGTCAGGAAGGAAGTCGTAATATTGGCGGCATATTCCGGGAGAGCCGGCAGGGAACGGTTCTTACACACGCTGTCAATTTCATCGATAAACACGATACACGGCGCATTTTCCGCCGCTTCACGGAACAGACGGGTGACAATTTTTTCCGCATCGCCCACATACCGGCTGATAATATCGGAACCGGTCAGATACAGATATTTGAAATCCTTATCCATCAGTTCATGCGCAAAGGCTTCGATAATAAAGGTTTTGCCGCAGCCGGGAGGGCCGACAAAGAAATAGGAAGTCAAAGGCTTGATTTTGAGGAACTTGGCGAGTTTTTCCATTTTCATGTCGGTCAGACAGCTCTGGAGTTTCTTTTTCAGAGCGCTCATTCCCGAAACATCCTCAAAACCATGTTTGGGCGCTTCTTTATACCAGGTTCTGACGGTAGCGTCAAGTTCACTTTCCTTTGCTTTTGCGGCAGCGGTTTTCTTATCTGCGGCGCTTCCGGATTCATCCTTTTGTTTCTTTTCCTTTTCTTCCTTCATACGGCGCAGTTTTTCGGGATTGATCTGACGATAGATCGTTTCGATCTGTCTATTCAGTTCCTCCAACTTCATCTGATGGGTTTCTCTTTCATAGCCGGTGGTGATCTGTGCCATTTCCGACTGAAGATCCGCCGCTTTCTGAAGATAAATACATTCTTCTTCGGTATGCTTCAAGCCGCTGATTTCATAGAGCAGTCTTGCCTGTTTGATATAGGACTGAAACAGGTTTTCCTTACGAATCATCGATTGCAGATGTGCGTTTTGAATCATGACAGTATCCTCCCTGTTATCAGATTTTGCCGAAGCCTTCCAGAATCGCTTCCGCTTCTTCATCGGTCATCGTGACGGTACTCTGTTCAAACTTCATATAGTCTTCGTCTTTTTCCGCCATTTTTTCTACCATGTCAGGCTGCAGTTCTACACCGACATTTTTATTGATACACTCTCTGATCTCGATAGGGGAAGGATTACTCAGCAGTCTCTTATACAGTTCATCGGTGACCAGCATATCGATCAGATCTCCCTGCATGATATGCTCAATTTCTGCGTCCTTCACCGCATTGTCAATGGAAAATCCATAATAGCCATTCAGCATTTTATCACCGGCAGCTTCTTTATCCAGCATATTACTGTACCGGTGCTGGAACAGGATCTTCTGCAGCAGCTTGGAACCGCCGGAAATATCATTCAGAATCTTCAGCGTTTTACTCAGATCACGCATGGCAAGATGCCATTCTCTTTCATTCTGAACCTGAACCAGACGTTCCTTTGCCCGGCGGATCGTAATCAGGGTATAGTAAGAGTTTTTCAGACGAAGGCGTTCTCTGTCAAAGGGCAGATTCTGTTCCTGTTTATTCTTAACGGAATTGATATCGCTCTGCAGTCTGGTAGTAAATTTTTTCTCCAGAATATTCAGATTCGTTCCTGCCTTGCGTACCTTATCCTTGAAATTGATCTCATCAATTTTATCTTTTTTCTTATCAAGGGCGTCCCGGCGCCGTGCAATCTGAGAAAGCTCCTCCGCTTCCTGAATCCCTTTATTCATTTTAGCTTCCTCTTTCAGAAGCTTTTCTCTTTCTTTTTCGGTTTTTGATTTAAAAAGTCCCATATAATTTGTCCTCCTTTATCTTATTCACTGATCAGCATCGGATTATAAAGATCCTCTTCCTCTTCTTCCGGATCTTCCGCTTCTGTATAAAGAGATTCAAGCTCTTCCTGTCTTTGTTTTTCAAGCCGTTCCTGTTCGGCAATTTTGGCAGAATTGGCTCTTACCTGTTCCATTTTTGCCTTTTCGAGTTCTTTCTGACCCTTTTCTTTTTCCTCTTCCCGGATCCGGTCCTTCTCCAGTTCATTCTGAACCGCTACATAGTCGCTGATGATCGCTTCTTTCACATCGGTTCTGGCGCGGATCCGTTCAAACTCCGCCTCCATCTCCATAAAGATACGATTGCTTTCCACCATCGCATCATTCATGAGATCCATCTTCCGGGCAATATCGTTACTCGCCTTCAGTACCAGCTCGTTATAATCCATGTCGATTTCCACATCAGCATCATATGCCTTGTTTTCCAGCACACGGATCGAGTTCTGAATATCATCAATATAACCGGCATAATGGGAAACCTTATCGCTCAACGCATCATAATTCACACGCATCTTATGAAGACTGGACAGTCTTCTCGCCGTATCACGCACATCGGCATCCAGCGGTTCGATACCGTCCATCGCCAGACGATCGATTTTGTCATAAATATGCTTATTGCGGATCTTATCATCATTCAGCTCCTGTTTGGAAGCATTATACTCTTCGGCAATTTTGTTCTTCTGTTCCTTGAGTTTCTTGATCGTCGCAAAGGATTCGTCTACTCTGGCATTCATCTGAGCAATATCACGGATCGCTTCGATCTTTTTGATTCTCAGTTCAATGATCTTATCGGCTCTGTCCGCATCCGTATCCCGGATATCCTGATGTGCCTTGACAATTCCGTAATGCAGACCTTCCAGACATACCTTGGCGGTATTGATATTGCCATTTACCAGCGCATCTTCCAGATGATCGGCAAAATATAACAGTTCTCTGTCAATCTTCTCCACATTCATCTTTACCAGTTTGGCAGCGTTTTCTTTCTGCAGTGTCTGAATCAGGGCTGATACCTGGGCTCGCATGGAAGACAGTTCACTGTCCGGAAGTATTTCCTGTGAATTCTTCTTGCGGATCTTGACATAATCGATTTTCTCAAGAAGCCGGATGATCTGATTCATACTGACCCGCTGCTTGGAAAGCATCTGATTGACTTCTTCTTCCGTCATCGGTCTCGGTGCCGGCTGTGGAACCGGCTGCGGTACCACTGCTTTCTGATTCTTTTTACCAAATAATGCCATAATAATAACCTCCTGTATTTTCTCCGCTGACGCGGTATCATTTATTGCAAACCCCATATCTTATTCCGGGGTTCGTTTGTGCGCCATATGATGTAACATCCGTCAGAATCACTGACTTACTGCTGTTGCTATCGGACGGATTCTGGATTATGGGCCGGTATTTTTCAGAACAGGAATTTTTCCGATGCAGATTTTTTCGTCTCCCGACATCAGAAATACCTGCAGCGTAAATTCCTCTCCCAATGATACGCCGATTTTCCCATGCTCAATGACATGATCCGGTGTTACCGGTAATTCGATACTTTTTTCTCCTGCTTCCGAACGCAGATTCAGACTGACGGTAAAAGCCCTGTCCGAAGGGATTTTTTCAAATATCACACCGCACCATATCGGTTCATTCAGACGAAGTTCCTTTCCCCGACAAAGCGTAATATACTGTGAATCCCTTTCGACCAATGCGCCGTTTTCCAGAACATATTCATAAGTCCGGAGATCCAGCCGTATGGAGCGAAGCTTATTTTCGGTATATTCCCGTACCATCCTGCGGACAACCTCTTCATTGACGTCATCCACACCCTTGATGCTCGGAAAACGACAGAGCGGACAAAAAGCTTCATCCATCTGCAGCTCATGATGACAGCATTTGCATTTCATAATAACTGTTTCCTTTCTCCAAAGCGTCCACAACCGTATTGTATTCCCTCTGGTACTCCTTGAGAGCTTCTTCGATTCCTCTCAGCCGTTGGACAAATTGTTCCTTCTTGCGTCCGATCTCCATAAAATCCGGCACCGTCCCTGAAAACAGACTCTGAACGGCATTCCGCATCACCTTGATGCCGTTTTCACAACAACGGATACTGTCTTTATAGGTACTGTCCAGTTCTATCTCCTTCAGAATCTTCTGAAGAGAACGGAATTTGGTTTCGGCATCGTTTTTCTGACTCCGGAGCAATGCAATTCTCGTTTCATACTTTTCCGATTCTGACTGCAAATTTTCAATGGCAAGCTGTTGTTCCTGGATCGCTTTCCGGGCATTTTCTCCTGCCTTCTGCTTTTCTGCCAAGGACTGCTCCGATTCCCGGAGTTCCTGTTCCGTCTGACGATAGGTTTCCTGTGCATCATTCAGTTTCCGTTTGATTTCCGTCAGCTGATGATTCAGTTCTACCGTACTGGCAGCGCTGAGCTGCTGCTGGATATTATTGATCGCATCCGAAATCTGCTTTTTCTCATCACTGAGATTTTCACAGTCCCGTTCATATTGGGAATGCTTCCGGGATAATTCATCTTTTTCCTGCTGCAGTTCCTGACAGCGCCGGCTGGCTGTTTCCAACTGACTGCGCAGTTCCGTCACTGCGTTCTGCAACTCCTGCAGTTCCGTCTCTTTTTCATGGAACGACAGATGCAGCTCATTATATCCGGCAAGTTCTTTATCCCGTTCCTTTTCTTTATTGGCCATCTGTATCCGGATCACGGGAGTCTTATGATCCCGATACTCCGTGATCTGGCGCAGCAGATCCTGATATTCATTCGTCAATGCTTCATACTCCGCTCTGAGTCTGAGCAATTCCTGTGAAAGCTGCAGTTTCTGGGTTTTCAGCGTTTCCGTCAGGGTCTGACTGCTCTTGATATCATTATTGACTTCCGTTGTCTGCAGTTCCTCCTGCGCCAGTGTCGTTCTCAGAATACTGAGTTTCTGACGAAGCTTCCGGAGCTGCTGATCGGATTCCTGATAGCGGCAATTCAGTTGTTCCAGTTCCGTTTCCGCCTTCTGAACTTCCTGCTGTTTCAGACCATACTGTTCTTCCGCACATGGCAGCAGCTTTTCCTGTAACTCAGCATAGCGTTCTTCGGCTTTTTCACAGTCCCGTTTCAGCTTCTGATACTTACTTTCCTCTTCCGCTAAACGGCTGTCAAGTTCTTCCTGTCTGCTCTGCAGCGCCGCACTCTCATCATCCAATCGCTGCAGTTCGGCTTCTGTCTGTTCTTTTTCCTCCTGCTGTGCGGCGATCTGTGCCGTGAGACGGTTCCGATCATCCGTTAATCTTGCCTGCTGCTGCGTCAGAAGTTCCTGTTCTTCCTGTAAGTCATGAAGCTGCTGTTCCTGCTCCGGAATGAGCTTTTCCTTCAATTCCTGAGAATTCTTTTCCAGCGTTGCATATTCTTCCTGCAGGGACGCATATCTGTTCTGTACATCCGGCAGTTTCTCTTTCAGATTCTGACATTCTTCCTGTAATGTTGCTTCTTCTTCGCTCAATCGCTGCAGT
>CACYCN010000032.1 GCA_902772895.1 uncultured Ruminococcus sp. | reverse complement strand
TACGGAGTCCAGCAAGCAGACCAGTACGGAGTCCAGCAAGCAGACCAGTACGGAGTCCAGCAAGCAGACCAGTACGGAGTCCAGCAAACAGACCAGTACGGAGTCCAGCAAGCAGACCAGCACGGAGTCCAGCAAGCAGACCAGTACGGATACGAGTAAGCAGACCAGTGCCGGGCTGACAACCATGCTGACAGGAACAAAGACATCTTCCACCGGTACACAGACCAAAGCAATGGCAGCGGAAACCAGTTCCCAGAGCAGTTCGGAAAGCAGTACGGAAAGCAGTTCTGATAAGGACAGCTCTGACGAAGAAGAAACGATGGATTATTCTCTGGCAACCAATGTCGTTGGCAGCTATGTGCTGAAATCGATTGAAGATTATGATACCCTGGAAGCCATTGTCAAGGAGAGGGACGGCGGCAGATATGTAGTAACTTCCAGTGAAGTGGCAAGTTTTGAAAGCAGTCTGATTCCGCTGGACAACCTGAAATCCTTTGCCGGAACATTCCTGCTGATTATTTTGTTGATCGGCGCCATCATTCTGATCGTACTTCATTTGTATAATGTTCGTGAAAGAAAATATGAGATCGGTGTTCTGCTTTCCATGGGCATGAACAAGTTCAAGGTAGGACTCCAGTTTGTTCTGGAAATCTTCCTTGTCACGCTGACCTGTATTCTGATCGGCACATTAGTCGGTGCAGCCACTTCTGTACCGGTAACGGATTCCCTTCTTGCGGCGCAGGTGTCTTCACAGGAGAGTCAGGATACGCAGACGAATGCCAACTTCGGCAGACCCGGCGCTATGACAAGAGGCGGCGATGTAGAAGGAGATGTCACATACATTTCCGACGTATCCTATTCGGTTGACGGCGGAGTCATCCTTCAGATGGTACTGATCGGTATCATTCTGACGCTTGTTTCCAGCGGCATAGCCGTATTGTTTGTCATGAGGTACCAGCCGCTGAAGATTCTGACGAATCGAGACTGACGGGGAGGTGAAGCATCGTGAGTCCAAATCAAATGAATAACGGCACAAATCCGAATCAGGCGCAAATTCAGGCTATTTATCAGAAGATGTCGCCCCAGCAGCAGGCGGCATTCCAGAAGATGACGCCTCAGCAGCAGGCTGCCTATATCAAGCAGATTCAGCAGGCGGTCTATCAGAAACAGGCTCAGCAGCAAGCTTCTGCCAAACAGCCGCAGTCTCCTCAGCAGATGCAGCAGGCCCAGCAGGCGGCCTATCAGAAGCAGGTTCAGGCGTTATTCCAGAAGATGACGCCCCAGCAGCAGGCAGCTTTCCGGCAAATGACGCCTCAGCAGCAAGCCGCTTATGTCAAGAAGTATCAGCAGACCCAGCAGGCGGCGATTCAGCAGCAGGCCCAGCAGCAAGCCGTTCCGCAATCGCCCAAGCCGGTTCAGAATCCTGCCGCGCAGCAACAGCAGCAGGCGGCTTATCAGAAACAGGTGCAGGCGATCTATCAGAAAATGACGCCCCAGCAGAAGGCGGCTTATCAGAAAATGACGCCTCAGCAGCAGGCAGCGTATATGAAGCAGATGCAGCAGATGATTGCCGCCAAACAGGTTCAGCAGCCTGCCAGACCCCAGACACCTTTACAGACTCCGCCGCAGCAGGTTCCCCAGGCGCAGTCATCCCAGCAGGCACCTCAGCAGCAGATGCAGACTCCTGTCAGGCAGCCGCAGACATCTTCACAGAGTCAGAAAATGACCGAAGCACAGATTGCAGCGTTGCCGGAAGTATTGCGTCTGGATAAGGTATCGTACTATTACGAATCGGATAAATATATTTTCAAGGATATTTCCTTCAATTTCAAGAAAGGCTGTGTCTATGCGATCGTCGGAAAATCCGGCGCCGGCAAAACGACCATGCTTTCACTCTTAGCCGGACTGGATAAGACGAAAGAGGGAAGAATCTTTGTCAACGGAAAAGACATTGCCGACATCAGCAAGTATCATTATCGGAGCAGTGACGTAGGCGTAGTATTCCAGAGTTATAATCTGCTGCCGAAATATACGGCGATGGAAAATGTCATCTTATCCATGGATATTTCCGGTAAGAAGTATGATAACAAAACGGAGGATGCCAAGAAACTGCTTGCCAGTGTCGGTTTGAAGGAAGAAGAGATGAAACGTCGGGTACTGAAATTATCCGGCGGACAGCAGCAGCGTGTAGCGATTGCACGATCCATTTCTTTTGATCCGGATATCATCTTAGCGGATGAGCCGACCGGTAACCTTGATCCTGATACCCAGGATGAGATCATGAAGATCTTTCTGAACTTAGCCCATCAGCAGAACAAGTGTGTGATTATTGTAACCCATTCATCTGTTGTCGCTTCCATGGCAGACTGTATCTACCAGTTAGGCGAAAAAGGGCCCAAGAGCGATATGCTCGACAAACGCAGTGACTAATTGAATCGTTCCTCAGCTCAAGCTGTTGGTGGTGCATTTCATTCCGCACCCCAACAGCTTTTTTATTGGTGACTTCGCCCCGTACCCGCTGGAGAGATTGACTTTCCAGACCAGCGTGTGGATATTTCTATCAATAATTCCCTGAAATTGGAAAACGGAAAGTGTGTTCTGTTGAAATCATAGCGAACACGGCGGGATTGATTGCTGAGCCAAAGGATGCATTTTGATGACAGGGACAGCATTTCCGGAATGCGATAATATCAGATATCATATTTGATGTAGAAGGAGGACAGAGACGATAATAATCCGGAATGGAGAAATGAATAAAATATTTTTAGACATATTAAAAAAATGTCGCAATAAGTAGAAATAAAGTCTTGTTATTAAAATAAATATATGATATGATAAATATATTCGGGTGTCTTAATGAATTTTTGGGAATGATGGATAATCAGTCCGAAAGAACGGAGATATCCGGTCGGGTGAGAGTACCTGGGAAAACAAAAGTAAGGTAGGATGTAACATGAATTCGAAAACTTTTATGTACATTGTCAAAAGAATCCTTCTTGCCATCTTTACGGTATGGGTTGTTATCACTGCCACGTTCTTTATCATGCATGCGGTTCCGGGCGGACCGTTCGTGGGAGAAAAAGCAACGACTCCGGCGGTACAGGCGGCTATGGAAGCAAAATACGGACTCGATAAACCGGTCATCGAGCAGTATTTCACGTATCTTGGGGATATCGTGACAAAATTCGATTTCGGACCCTCGCTGAAGCAGAGAGGACGAATGGTCATCGATATCATCGCAGACGGTATGCAGACATCATTACTGCTGGGACTGATAGCGGCAGGTATTTCCACACTGTTCGGTATCGTGTTGGGATCCATTGCGGCATTGAAGCGGAATAAACTGATTGACAGAATCATCATGGTAGTGACAACGGCATTTGTATCGATGCCATCGTTTATTATCGGTTCATTACTTTTGGTCATCTTTTCTCAGGTACTGCCCGCCAACGGTTCCACAGCGGCAGGTCTGATTTTACCGATCATCACGCTGGCGTTGTATCCGATGGCATATATTACCCGACTGACACGTTCTTCCATGCTGGATGTTCTGGGACAGGACTATATCCGGACGGCCCGTGCAAAGGGTGTGTCGGGCAGGAGAATTATCTTCGGTCATGCCCTGAAAAACTCACTGATTCCGGTGCTGACCTATTTAGGTCCGATGCTGGCATATATCGTCACAGGTTCACTGGTCGTAGAGCAGATTTTTGCGGTACCGGGAATCGGACGTGCCTTCATCAGCAGTATTACCAACCGTGACTACCCCATGATTATGGGAACTACCATTATATTGGCGGTTCTGATTGTTGTGATGAATCTGCTGACAGATATCCTGTATAAGGTAGTCGATCCGAGAATTACACTGGAATAGGGAGTAAAATAACATGAATCAGACAAAGAAAAAATTTACTTTTCATGTGGACCTTGATGCCTTCCAACCTGCATCGGAAAAAGAGAAGGAATACATGGTCAAGATGCGTCCGTCCACGACATTTTTCAAGGACGGCGTCAGACGTCTTTATAAGAATAAGATTGCGTTTATCAGTTTTATCGTGATCTGTCTGATCACGATCATGAGTATCATCATTCCGATTTTCTGGCCGTATTCCTATGAAACACAGCTTGGTGTACAGCCCGGTCGACCGGTTGACTCTTCCTATAATAATCTCCAGCCCTTTGAGTACGGTAAGACCGAACAGAAACGCATCGAGGAAGGCGAAAATATCTTTCCTCATCTTTTCGGAACGGATGCTGCGGGAAGAGACTATTTTATCCGTGTGGTCTACGGAACCAGAGTATCACTGGCAGTCGGATTTTTTGCCAGTATCATCGTATTGGTGATCGGAATGTTAGTCGGTTCGGTATCGGGATATTTTGGGGGCAAAGTCGATCTGATCATCATGCGGATCGTGGATATCATATATTCGTTGCCGGATATGCTGATGGTCATCCTATTGGCAACGGTATTGAAAATGACATTGACGCCGGTCATTGAAGGAACTTTCCTGGAAGCGATCGGTTCGAATATCATCAGTCTGTTTGTGGTATTTGCATTGCTTTACTGGGTCAGCATGGCACGACTCATCCGTGGACAGATTCTGTCGCTTCGTGAACAGGAGTATGTGCTTTCGGCAAAAGCAACCGGCGCTAAGGGCGGATGGATTATCCGTAAACACCTGATCCCGAACTGTATCGGTATCGTTATCATTTCGGCAGCGCTGCAGATTCCGTCCGCTATTTTTACAGAGAGTTATCTGTCCTTCCTGGGACTGGGTGTTAATGCGCCGATGCCTTCATTGGGTTCTCTGGCAGCCGATGCCCTGAATGGTATTGACAGTTATCCTTATCGACTGGTTATTCCGGCAATTGCCATTTCACTGATCGTACTGAGTCTGAATCTCTTCGGCGATGGTCTGCGTGACGCCTTCGATCCGAAGCTCAATGCGTAAGGGAGGGAATGAGCAATGGCATTATTAGAAGTGAAAAACCTGAGAACCTCCTTCTTTACCGATGCCGGTGAAGTCAAGGCTGTCAATGACGTTTCCTTTACCCTTGAAAGAGGAAAGGTATTGGGAATCGTCGGAGAGTCCGGTTCCGGTAAGTCCGTGACGGCATATTCCATTATGCAGATCTTAGCCGGCGCCGGAAAGATCGTCGGCGGTTCCATCAAATTTGACGGACAGGAGTTAGTCGGTTCCGGTGAGAAAGTCATGAAGAATATCCGGGGTAATCGGATCTCGATTATTTTCCAGGACCCGATGACATCCCTGAATCCGACCTATACCATCGGGAAACAGCTGATGGAAGCCATTATTCTGCATACGCCCCGTAACCGTAAGGAAGCCTATGACAGAGCGTTGGAAATGTTAAGACTTGTGAATGTCAATGAGCCGGAAAAACGAATGAAACAATATCCCTTTGAATTTTCAGGCGGTATGCGTCAGAGAGTGATGATTGCCATGGCGCTGGCGTGTGAACCGGATATCCTGATCGCCGATGAACCGACAACAGCGCTGGACGT
>CACYCN010000031.1 GCA_902772895.1 uncultured Ruminococcus sp. | reverse complement strand
GAGAGGCAGTCTGTGTCTGGGTCATGCCCTGAAAAAAACGGTATTGCAGAAGCTGTCGGTCTTCGGGGGGAAGTCGCTGCAGCTCCGTCTCTAACGATAGGCGCTCTACGATTGATTCGTCAGGGGAATCTACCGGAATATCGGTCTGTGATTCGTTTCCGTCATCGTCTGTCGTCAGGGACAGCGGCTGTCGGGAGGCGGCAATCGCTTCCGCTATCTGTTCCGGCTCCTGATGCAGACGTTCCGCTAATTCACCTACCGTGGGTTCTCTGCCGTACCGGTGGCTGAAACTTTGCGTTTCACGGGTGATGCGCAGGGACAGGGATTTCAGTCCTCTGGAAATCTTGACGGCGCCCCCGTCCCGGAATAACCGTTTGATTTCACCGATGATCAGCGGAACGGCATAGGTGGAAAACTGATAGCCTAATGATACATCAAAATGCTCCGCCGCTTTGACTAAGCCTACACACCCCGCCTGAAACAGGTCTTCATAGTCTATGCCCCGGCCCTTAAAGCGCTTGGCACAGGTGTGAACCAATCCCAGATGATCTTCCGTCCGGATCGTTCCCTCAGCCATGACGTACCCTCTGGATCAGCCGCTTTTTCAGGATAACAGTGGTGCCTTTGCCGGGTCTGGAACGTACCGTTACACTGTCCGTGAAACTGTTCATCACCGCAAAGCCTAAACCGGCTCTTTCTTCTGAGGGCGAAGTGGTATACAGCGGTTCCATCGCTTTGGCAATGTCTTCAATGCCACAGCCGGTGTCCCGTACCTTGATCGTGATCTGGAAGTCCTGTTCGATTCTGACGGTCAGGGTGATTTTGCCGATGGTATGGGGGTAGGCGTGGACAATGCAGTTGGTGACGGCTTCCGATACGGCTGTCCGGATGTCGTTCAGCTCGCCGATCGTCGGGTCAAGCTGGGTCAGAAATGCGGCTACGGCAGAACGGGCAAATCCTTCGTTGGAAGAATGACTGTCAAAACTCAGTGTCATTTCATTCAGCGGTTTCATAGGCTTCTCCTTTCGTTTCCAGTATATGCAGGGCTCCTAATCCGGACAGATACATGATCTTACTCAGTGCCTCCGGAATGTGAACGACCCGTACGGTGCCGCCGTACAGCGCCATCATCCGATATCGTCCCATGATTAACCCGATCCCTGAACTGTCCATAAAGCTGACTCCCGAAAAATCCAGCTGCAGTGCCGATGGTTTCTGCTGCTGGATCAGGGAATCGATCAGTTCCCTTGTCTTTTTCGCCGAATGGTGGTCAATCTCGCCTTGCAGACATACGGTCATGGTTCCGTCACGGAAATCAATTTTATTTTTCATCTCGTCATCTCCCGTCTGATCTGAAGTTGTCTGACAGGTTCAGTGTAGCATATTCCCGCCGCACTTTTTGGCGAATCGTCACCGTGCTTTCCGGAAATGACGCAGCGCTGACATAATTCCGCCAGGGACAGAATATACATTCATAGAAACAGCGAAAAAAGAATAGGAGAGATTCAGTGATGGAATATCAGCTCGGAAGGGAAGCGTATCCGGTTTGTGAACCCGTTCTGGAAACCGTATCGGAACAGCCGGTAGATCTGGATGTGACCTTGCCGGATTATTGTCCGGATGTGGAGAAGATTCTGAAATGCAGAGTCCGTCCCTGTGTGACGGGAAAGAGTATCAATGGTGACAGACTGGAAGTGGATGGGTCGGCACTGATCAGTCTGTACTATCTGGACGCAAAAAAACGCGCGATCCGGATGTATGAGCATACGGTGCCGTTTTCCTGCGGATTTGCCTTGAAATCGGCCTGTGAGGATCCGGTGGCTGTCGTGAGACTGAAAACGGATTATCTGAACTGTCGGGCGCTCAGTCCCAGAAGAATTGATATTCATGGCGCTTTTTCGGTTTGCGTCTGCGTGTATGCCAGAGGCAGCGCGGAATATTGTAACGGTGTGGAAGGTCAGGATATCCAGCAGAAAAAACATCGTGAATCATTGAGCCGGCTTTGCGGACTGGGACAGCAGCAGTTTTCCGTTGCCGAAGTGCTGGATATCGGTCAGGGAAAGGGAATGCCGGAAAGTATCCTTCGGAATGAACTGTTTCTCAAGGTGGAAAGTCAGAAGGCTATTGAAGATAAACTCATGCTTAACGGAGAAGCCGTTCTGCGGATCCTCTATGTGACGGATATCGAGAGTGGGGCATTGGATACCATGACCTTTCATGTGCCCTTTACGCAGGTGCTGGATATCAGAGGAATTCACAGTGAATCGGAAAATCAACTGATTCTGGAGGTATTGAGCTTTGAGACGGCACTGAAATCGGAATATGATGAAAACAGTACCCTGATTACGCTGGATGCCAGAATCGGCGCAACGGTACTGGGATTCGAAAGTGCGGAAACAGAAATCGTGGATGACGTATATTCTACGGAATATGAATTATCACTGAACGAAATAACCTGTTCTTTTCTGTCCTTCCTGCCGGTCACCGAAGAAGTATTTTCCGTCAGCAGTGAAGTGGATACCGGAGAAAACGGGATTACACAAATGCTGGATCTCTGGTGTGACGGGATCAGCAGTATGTGCAGTCTCGAACAGGATCATCTGCAGATCAAAGGCAAACTGACCTGTTGTATCCTGGCGCTGGACGGACAGGGCGTTCCCTTTTATATCGAACGGCCGCTGGAATTTTCAACATCCCATCATCTGCCGGCGTTCTCCGGAGAAGCCAATATCAAAGCGGATCTGACCAATGTGGGAATCAGCTTCCGGATTACCGGTGATAACAGTATCTCTGTCAAAGCCGATCTGCGTCTGGGGGGAGGTATCTGGATCAGCCGTCATGTCAGAGCCATTGTCGGTGTGGATACCAGGGACGATCAATTGCGGATGCGTGACCGGACAGCAGCTTTGACCATTTATTATGCGGATCCGGGCGAGCATCTGTGGGATATCGCAAGACAGTATTGTACTTCTGTCGAAGCGCTGCGGCTGGAAAATGAAATGACAGAGGATGAGATTCCTGAACGCAGAATGCTGCTGATTCCGATGTGAGAGGAGAAGGGAGAGACCGATGATGGAGGAACGAAATATTTATCAGGATATTTCCCGGCGTACCAACGGGGATATCTATCTGGGAATCGTGGGCCCTGTCCGTACCGGAAAATCCACGTTTATCAAGCGGTTTATGGATACGCTGGTGATTCCAAATATCCGTAACGAGGAACAGCGGGAACGGGCTCATGATGAATTGCCCCAGTCCTCTGCCGGCAGAACCATTATGACTACCGAACCTAAATTTATCCCGGAAAATGCCGTGGAGGTTATGCTCAGCGGCAATGCCAGTTTCCGGGTCAGAATGATTGATTGTGTCGGCTATATTGTCCCCAGCGCCTTGGGCTACATAGAGAACGAGGCGCCCCGTATGGTGAAAACACCATGGTTTGACGAGGCGATCCCGTTTGATATGGCAGCCGAAATCGGTACAAAAAAAGTGATCACCGACCATTCAACAATTGGTCTGGTGATCACGACGGATGGGTCTATCAGTGATATTGACAGGGCAGAGTATGAAGAAGCCGAAGAACGGGTGATCCGTGAACTGCAGGAAATCAATAAACCGTTTATCGTTCTGCTGAATACCGTTGATCCCGATACCAGGGAGATCCGTCAGCTTGCGGCGGCATTGAGTGAAAAATATGGCGTGCCGGTGGAACCGGTAAGCTGTATGGAACTGGATGAACAGGAAATCAAACGAATCTTAGCCAGAATCCTGTTTGAATTCCCGGTCAAGGAAATCAAGGTGGATATGCCGAAATGGGTGTCTTCGCTCGATCAGGAACATTGGCTCAGAAGCCGTTTATTTTCCGTCATTCAGAGCGGCGCCGGTCACGCCGAAAAAATCCGTGAAGTCAGTGATATTGCCGATCATATTGCGGATTGTGAATACGTCACCCGTTCGGAAACAAGCGCGGTCGATCTCGGAACAGGACAGGCACGGTTACGGGTAGAACTGGACGGGAAACTGTTCTATCAGGTGCTGGGAGAAAAGACGGGACTTTCGATTGCCGATGAAGGGGGATTGCTGGATGCAATGGCGGAACTATCCAAAGTGAAGGCGCAGTATGAAAGAGTCCGTCAGGCTTATGAGGATGTGAATGAGAGCGGGTATGGTATCGTGATGCCGACAATGGAGGAACTCACTCTCGAAGAACCCGAAATTATTAAACAGGGCGGCCGTTATGGTGTCCGTCTCAGAGCCAATGCGCCGTCTGTGCATATGATGAAGACTACGATCAAAACGGAAATTACCCCGATCGTCGGTTCGGAACAGCAGTCGGAAGAATTGGTCAATTATCTGTTGAAGGAATTTGAGGAAGATCCGTCTAAAATCTGGGAGTCCAATATCTTCGGAAAATCCCTGCATGAACTGGTCAATGAGGGACTTCATAATAAACTCTATCGGATGCCGGCGGATGCCCGTAAAAAAATGAAGGAAACTACCGAACGGATTATCAATGACGGCTGTAACGGTCTGATCTGTATCATTCTCTGAGCTTTCCGGAGATGGTCAGACCATGCAGGTTTTACCGGAAAGTGGTTTCTTCTGTGAGATAAGCGAACAGTCCTTCACAGCCGTAAAGAATATCTTCATATGCCTTGTCAAAGTTACGGGTATACCAGGGGTCTGATACGCTGTCGCCTTTTCTGTCGGTGTAGTCCAGTAATAAATTGATTTTACCCTCCGGATCATCGGGTATGATGCGCCGGAGGTTCTTTTTATTGTGATAGTCCATCAGAATTAACAGATCATAATGCCGATAGTCACCCGGTGTTACCTGACGGGCTGTCTTGCCGTCACAGCGTATGCCGTGTTCCGTCAGTTTACGCCGTGCCGGCGGATAAACCGGATTGCCCAGTTCTTCCGTAGAGGTCGCTGCCGAAGCAATTTCAAAGTCATTCTGACGGTGATGCTGTCTGACGATGTCCTTCATGATGAATTCCGCCATAGGACTGCGGCAGATGTTGCCGTGACAGATAAATAATAATTTGATCATAAATGGTTCCTTTCTTTATGGAGGGAAAATATTTCCGTAAGCTCCCGTGAGACAGGATGACGTTACTGTTTATGCATCAGACGGATCCCGATGATCAGAAACAGGATGAAACTGACTGCCAGAACAATGAGTGAGGGCAGAATCATCACTTCAATGTCGCCGAACAGGGAAAAGGCTCCGCTCAGAAACGGTGAAATGGACAGAATGGCCAACAGACGGGCAAAGTCTTTGGCATATTGCTCCTTGTCGGGAGGGTTGACGGAATGACGCCGGGGAATGGCACGAAATCCGATGATCCAGATATTGGCGGCAAACAACAGTAATCCGACGGCAAGTCCGAACATGATAATGGCATAGGCATAGTTCATATCGGTTACTCCTTTCCGGATTGCCGGTTGGCATCCATCAGTTCCTTGAGACTGACGGAGGGATTGCGCCAGCGGGCTGTGCTTTTTTCCCCTTTGATATGCAGTGCCTGACGGGGACAGGCATGGATACACCCCTGACAGCCGATACATTTTTCATGGAAAATGACCCTGTCGGTTACGGTGATATTCCCTGTCGGACAGACTTTTGCGCAGGTCTGACATAATATACAGTGTTCGTCCGTAAAATACTGTCCGGTAAACCGGAATTTTCCGTTATTGAAGTGTTTACATACGGCGGTGATCCCTTTTGCGGCAAGACTGCTTCCGGGACAGTAGACTTTTCGGTTTTGGATATCGCTGAGCATGGCGGCAATTTGCTGATCGGTTTGTTTGGAGGGCAGTCTGGCGATTTCCTGACGGATATCAAAGCCCTGAAGATAATTGTCTACGGTCAGAACCGTATTCAGATAATCTATCGGTATCCCGTTCTTAACGGCGAGTTTCCGGAATTCCTGCATTACGGCGCCGCTGTAATTGCCATAAGTGCCGACGGCAAAGCGATAGTCTGCCTGCGGATGCCATTTTTTCAGAAAACACTTGATATAATACGGAACGGAATAGGCATAGACAGGAAATACCAGTCCGATGACGTCATCCGTACAGGAAATCCTGTCCTGTGACATCACGGAGGGAATGGAGATCAGCTGACCGCCAAATGCTTTGGCAACGGCTAAACTATTGCCTGTTGCCGTAAAATAATAGATCGTCATGTCATCATCCCGCCTTTCTTATGATGACTATTATAACATACAATTCCTGTATGGGAAATACAAAATTATTAAAGCTGACAGGCTCCGGTGACGGATAAAAAAACAGACGTGCCGTTGTTGACAACACGTCTGTCGGACAGGTGAATTTTCTCTGCACCGCCGATTGTGTCAGCGGTTTTTTGCCATGATCCGGAGCAGATAAATGAAGATATTGATGAAATCCAGATAAAGCTCCAATGCCAGTGTTACGGAGGATTTTTTCAGCATCTCCTCGTCCTGACAGAATTGCCGGTAGCCGGATCTGATCTTCTGGGTGTCATAGGCGGTGTAGCCGATGAAGATCACAAGACCGATCAGACTGACAACCAGGGAAGAAGAAGACATTCCTACCAACATGGCAATTCCCGAATAAACCAGCAGAACCAATAATCCGATCAGTAAGATCGGACCCAGTTTGGTCAGATCACGCTTGGTGACCATGCCGTAGATGGCAAATGCGATAAACAGAACCGCCGCTCCTGCAAAGGCATAAATGGCGTTTTCCGCACCGAATACTACTAAGAGCGGCGTGATCGTGATGCCGTTGCAGACAGAATAGAAGATAAATAATATCAGACTTGCTGCATAGGGCAGTTTCCGTACAAAGATACTCAGAATAATGACCAGAACTACCTCTGTGATAATGGAAATGACAAAGAAGGTCTGGAAAGAAGTGAGTTTCTCCAGGATATCGCCGCTTGTCAGAAAATGCATCATGGCAAAGGCGATGACAAAGGTCAGCGTCAGTCCTACCCCCATCCAGGCAAATATACGTTTACAGTAGTCCGAGATCGAAATGGCTCCGTGGAACGTCTCTGACGATGCGCTGTCGTTCCGGTTGATCACCGGCGGATTCTGATATCCGGAATAGGAGGATTCATATGCGGTCTGCTGCGGCTGATAAGAAGTGTTCGGCGTACGGTAGGTGCCGCCTTCATAGGGCCGGTAGCCCGGACTGGATGAATTGTCATACGCCGGATAGGTGTGATAGCTGTTATTGGACGGGTTATTGTAGGAGTTATAGCTGTTATTGGACGGGTT
>CACYCN010000030.1 GCA_902772895.1 uncultured Ruminococcus sp. | reverse complement strand
GGGATGTTTTTATGCCGGCGAAGCCAAAACAACATATGGAACCGGTTGTTTTCTGTTGGAACATACCGGTCATATGCCGGTGCAGAGTGGTCATGGTCTGATCACTACCATTGCGGCTACCATGCAGGGGCAAGAAACAGAATATGCTTTAGAGGGCAGTGTATTTATCGGCGGCGCGGTATTGCAGTGGCTGCGTGACGGACTGGGTGTATTGCGTGAGGCGCGTGACAGTGAATATTTTGCCTGTAAAGTGAAGGACAGCGGCGGTGTTTATGTGGTACCGGCTTTTACCGGTCTGGGTGCGCCCTACTGGGACAGAAATGCCAAAGGTACCATTACCGGTCTGACCAGAGGTACCGGGATGGAACATCTGATCCGGGCATCATTGGAGTCAATTGCTTATCAGACTGAAGATCTGCTGCAGGCTATGAAAGCCGACAGTAAACAGTCTATTTCTATTCTGAAGGTTGACGGCGGCGCTGCCGCCAATGATCTGCTGATGCAGTTTCAGGCGGATATCTCGGATTGTGAGGTACAGCGTCCGCAGACCGGTGAAGCAACCGCTCTGGGAGCGGCTTTTCTGGCAGGACTGGCTGTCGGGTTCTATCGTGACAAAGAAGAATTGCGCAGTCTGATTCAGACTTCTGCCAGTTTTGTGCCGGTCATGACGGACGAAAACCGGAAGAGACTTCTCGGAGGTTGGCATCGTGCCGTAAAGGCGGCTCAGGTTAGTGAGGAGGAAACAGAAACATGATGATCAAATGTATTCAGAAGATTGTAAAATCATCGGATAAAAAGCATTATCTCAATGGTGTGGTTTATGTGCCGGACGGTGAGATCAGAGGATTGTTTCAGATCGTTCATGGCATGACAGAATATATCGGCCGTTATGACAGTTTTATGCGGAAACTGGCCAAAGAAGGATTTGTTGTTTTCGGGCACGATCACCTCGGACATGGCTATACGGTTGACGATGACAGTGAATATGGTTTTATCGCTCATCAGGGCGGATGGAAATACCTTGTGGATGACGTAGCGATTTTTGGTAACCGGGTACGTTCCAGATTTGACGGTTCACTGCCCTTTATTCTGATGGGACATAGTATGGGTTCGTTTATCGCGCGTCTTGCCGCAGAAAAATTTGACTCTCAGGATAAGCTGATCCTGTTGGGAACCGGTGGTCCGAATCCGCTGATTGATATGGGGAGAATTGTCCTGGAACAGGTGCAGAAGGTAAAAGGAGACTATTATATCTCCGATTTGATTCAGAAAATGTTCTTCGGCGCCTATAACCAGAAATTTGAAAAAGGAGATCCGTATGCCTGGCTGTCAACCATTGAAGAGAACCGCCGTGTTTATGCAGGGGACAGACTGTGCAATTTTCGCTTTACGGTTTCGGCAATGGGTGATCTGGCAAGACTGGTCAAGGAATGTAATACCGAACGCTGGTTTTCTTCCTGTGTGACAGAAAAGCCGATTCTGCTGCTTTCCGGTCAGTATGATCCGGTCGGTGATTACGGTCGTGGTGTCAAACGGGTGAGAGATGAACTGGTCAGACACGGGGCTCATGTCAAAATGGTTTTATATCGCAATTGCCGGCATGAGATTCTGTTTGATATTTGTCGGGAACGTGCGATTTCTGAAATTAAATTGTTCAGTTTTGGGGCCTGACGATTTTCCAAAAATGATCCCGGCAGGAATTTCTATGGAAAGACCTGCCGGGAACTTTACTGTACAAATAATAATGAAAATAATAGCAAAAATAATAACAAAAAAACGGTCAACCATCGAGCTGACCGTTTATTGTTATTCATTATTCAATGGAGCTGTCGAGATAATGCTCCAATTCTTCTTCATCTCTTCTCTGTTTCTCCTTCAGAACAAAGAAAGTAGTAAGAGCGGCAGTCACTGCAGCGACTCCTCCGAGAATAGCAAATAATATAATGAAAAATTTCTTGTTCATAATGATCCTCCTATACACAGATATTATTTTAACTTATTATATAATTTTTCGGGAAAAAAGTCAATGTTTTTATGAAAACTTTCTTGCGAAAATGAAACCGGAACAGAAGGTCGGGGAGGGGAGGCTCTCCGGATTTCGAGCAAAGAAAAAAAGCAGAACCATGTTCTGCTTTTTCATCGTAATGACAACTTGTTCCGGTAAAACCGATGCTTCGCTATTATGCGGAAGCGTTGAGTTTGCGAGCCAAAGAAGACTTTCTTCTTGAAGCCGTATTCTTCTTGAGAATACCCTTAGCAGCAGCCTGATCAATCTTTTTGATTGCTACTCTGACGGCTGCTTCTTTATCTGTAGCATTGCTGTCAATTGCAGCAGTAGCCTTTTTGATGCTGGTCTTCAGATTGCTTTTCACGATTTTGTTAGCCGCTGTTTTATTGGCAGCGACCTTTACGCGCTTTTTCGCTGATTTAATGTTAGGCATATACGACACCTCCCTTTACTTCACTTGCGTACAGCTTATGATATCATTTATTTAAAAAAAATGCAAGTGTTTTTTGAAATTTTTTCAAAAAAAATACGTTTTGTATATTTCCCCGTGGTTTAACTGTCAGAGGGTTGGCAGAATCGGGGAAACCGGACAGGGATCGTGCGAGAGTTCAACAAAAAAATCATGGAGAAAGGCGGATTGTTGTGAATTTGTCCGGAGGAAAAAGCCGTTTGGAAGATTGCAATCAGGAAAGGTTTGTGGTAATATGTTGAGTAGCGAAAGGAGAGGATAAGATGCCGGAATTTTCAGGCTGTGACAGCTGCCGCCATTACGTCTTTAACGAAGACTATGAGTGTTATGAATGTCTGGTCAATCTGGATGAAGACGAAGTAGCCGCATATCTGTCCGGCAGCATGACGTCATGTCCCTATTATAGCCGTGACGATGAATATGAAATTGTCCGCAAACAAAACTGAGCAAAATATCGGTTCAGAAACGTTACGCATACATATTCTGACGGCGGTAGGAATATGAACTGATAACCCATGATTTATCGGGAAAAGGAATGACCGGTGTCAGATCGTCTGTATGGAAACGGCATATGGAATTCTGTCTGTTGGAAAGGAGACACGTTATCGAGTGAAAAAAATAGTTGGTGTAATTCTGAATATCATTTATGGCTGTATCATTGGTGTTGCCAATATCATTCCCGGTGTGAGCGGCGGAACGATGGCGGTTATGCTGAATATCTATGATAAGCTGATATCGTCCTTTACGGGTCTGAGGAAGCATTTCAAAGAAAGCATGAAATTTCTGATTCCGGTTGTCATCGGAGCCGGTGTGGGAATTGTGGTATTTTCGAAACTGATCAAGTTCCTGATTTCTTTTTATCCGCTTCCGACCTGTCTGTTTTTTATCGGCCTGATTCTGGGAAGTCTGCCGATGGTGTTCCGGAAATCGCTGGAAACAAAGTTCCGTCCGATCTCTCTGATACCGCTGATCATTACCCTTGGCGGTATGACGGCAATGGCATTTATTCATACCGAACAGGGGGATGCTTCCTCTGCCGGAATGACGCTGGATGTGATGAACTGGTTTATCTTATTTTTTGCGTCGGCGGTTGCCGCAATGGGAATGATTATTCCTGGTGTCAGCGGTTCGATGCTGATGATGATTTTCGGCACATATTCTACGGTTCTGTTTGCCATTTCCAGTCTGACCAGTCAGTTTTTCAATAGTTGTATGATCCTGTTGCCGGTTGCCCTGGGGGTTATTTTTGGTATTGTAGTAGGTGCCAAACTGATTGATCTTTGCCTGAAGCATTTCCCGCAGATGTCATATTTTGCGATTATCGGTCTGATGTTAGGGTCTCCGCTGATTATCTATCTCAATTTTCAGGCGGAAAGTCCGGATACCTTTGTCCTGAATACGATGAATCTCATCATTTCCGGGGCAGCATTTGTCATTGGTCTGGCGATCGCACTGATTTTCGGCAGTAAAAAGCTGAAAGAGAAAATAGAAAAAAAGAAACTGAACCATTCCAAACTGAATGAACAGAAAGTAAGTCAGAAAAAAACCGTCAACTGACTTTTTTGTCACCGTGTCGTTCCGGTATTTTCCGGAGGACACGGTGTTTTTATTTCCGGGTCTGAAAATAATCTTCCGACTATCTTGTGTGAGGATATTTATCGTGTATCGGATGGTTAAAATTTTACCCAACCATAAAAAATAAATTGTGAAATTTGTTGAAATTCCGAATGGTCTATGTTATACTATTGTTGTACGGCACAGAGCCTGCGCCTCCATATTCGCTTTTGCAAAGATACGGAGTAACCGTCTGACAAGGACTTTGCAAAACAATAATCGGGAGCGGCAGCTTGCCGCCCGGAAAAATGACCGATTACATTGAAAGCCGGGACGTGAATTGGATAGCCGGAGTTGCTCCGTAAAGAAAGGAGAAGGTTAATGAAACTGCTGCATTTATCGGATCTGCATCTTGGAAAGAAAATTTGTGAGATGTCGATGATTGAGGAACAGAAGTATATTTTTGATCAGATTTTTGCGTATCTGGAGGAACATCCGGTAGACGCTGTCATACTGGCAGGAGATATCTATGATAAGAGTATTCCGTCAGTGGAAGCGGTGATACTGTTTGATGCGATACTGGAACGCTTCCATCAGATGAAACTGCCGCTGCTGATTATCAGCGGCAATCATGACTCCGCAGAGAGACTTTCCTGCGGCGCAGGAGTGATGAAACATAGCGGGATCTATTTCGGAACCGAACTGTCTCAGTCTCTCCGGCCTGTGACATTCCGGGATGACTATGGAGCGGTGAATATCTATCTTTTACCGTTTCTGCGTCCGGCGGATGTCAATCATCTGCTGGATGAAACGATTACCGGCTATACCGCAGCGGTAGCACGTATGGTGCAGGAAATGAATCCGGACTTGTCTCAACGGAATGTCATTGTTTCTCATCAGTTTGTCGCAGGTGCCGCATTATCGGAATCGGAGACGATTGTCGGAAACACCGAATGTGTAGATCGTGCGGCTTATGACGGATTTGATTATGTGGCGCTGGGACATATCCATTCGCCGCAGAAGATCGGTATTCCCACAGTCCGTTACTGTGGAACGCCCCTTAAATATTCACTATCTGAAGTCAATACCCCTAAATCCATGACGATAGTCACCCTGCGGCAGAAGGGTGAGGTAGAGATAGATACCGTTCCGTTGAAACCGCTGCATGAAATGCGGAAAATCAAGGGCAGTTTTCAGGAACTGACTGCTCAGAATCGTTTCGGAAATGACAGCTTGCCGTCGGATGACTATATCTATGCCGAACTGACGGACGATCATGATGTACCGTTTGCGGCTGCCGGACTGCGGAATGTCTATCCGAATCTGATTTCCGTATCGTATTCCCATATGATGACGGGGACCCGTGAAGAACAGCTGCTTAACCTGCCTAACCGTGAAGAACAGTCCCCTCAGGAAATTTTTACGGACTTCTATCTCATGCAGCATGATCAAAAGGCTCCCGATGAGATTGAAAACGAGATTCTGCTTGGTGCATTGGAAAGGATCGGTGGTTAAGGATGTTACCTCTGCGTTTGAAATTATCTGCTTTTTGTTCCTATCTGGAGGAAACGGAAATTGATTTTACCCGATTCGGAGAGAAGGGACTCTATCTGATTACCGGTGATACGGGTGCCGGAAAAACAACTATTTTTGATGCGATTTCCTATGCGCTTTATGATGCAGCCAGCGGTGATCTGCGTGAACAGAAACTCTTCCGCAGTAAAAATGCAACCCCGGACCAGCCTACCTTTGTGGAACTGACATTCCGCTCCAAGGGCAAAATGTATACGGTGCGCCGCAGTCCGGAACAGGAACGTACCGCCAAACGTGGCAGCGGTACCGTTATGCAGCCTGCCTCGGCGACACTGACCTATTATGATGACGATAAGCCCAGAACGGTAGTGCTGAAAAAGCATGATAAAACGATCGATGAGATCATGGGAATAGATATCAAGAAATTCCGTCAGCTCTCCATGATCGCACAGGGCGCTTTTATGCGTGTGCTGAATGCCGATACAACGGAAAAAACCGAGATTCTTCGTGCCGTGTTCAATACGGAACAGTTCGAAGCCTTGCAGAATGAACTGAAAGAAACGGCTGACCGGTATAAGCGCAGCTACGAAACAATGAATCAGTCAATGATTGGCGAGATCAGGCAGCTTTGCTGTGGACCGGAAAGTCCGGAAGCATCTGTTTTGCAGGAAACCATGGAACGTAACCGTGATGTGGTGACCGATCTGACACCGGTATGTAAGTTGGCGCAGCGGTTGATCGAGGAAGATCAGAGTGCCTTTGAAGCACAGTCTCTGAAAATCAATGAAATGGAGGAGGCGCTCAAAAAGCTGAATACCGAAATCGGTGTGGCGAAAGGCAAGGCTAAGGCCAGACAGGCCTATTGTGAAACCGAACAAAAATTAAATCTTGCCAAACAACAGCTTCCGCTTCGTGAACAGGCACTGGATGCTGTGAAGGAAAATGAACAAAAGGCTGCCGCACTGGAAGCTGACAGGAAACTGATGCAGGAAAAACTCGGTGATTATCAGCGTCTCAGTCAGATGCGGAAGGATCAGATCCTTACGGCTCAGAAAACAGAGTCCTGTCGGCATACGATCGAAACAAAATCACAGTCTCTTGAAATGCTGGTTCAGAACTGTCTTTCTCTGAAAAATGAACTACAGAGTCTGAACGGATGTGATGCGGAACTGGAACGTCAGAATGCCGCTTTTCATGAAAATCATCGGAAACTGGAAGAATTTCGTGATATTGCCAGACGTTTTCAGGCATTGGATCGGGATAAACAAGATCTCCGGAAGAAACAGCAGCAGTTCATGCTCGATCAGAAAAATTATGAAACGGCAATGGATTCCTATAAAAATGCCAATCGTCTGTTTCTGAGTGAACAGGCAGGCATCATGGCGGAAAGTCTCCGGGAGGGAAATCCCTGTCCGGTGTGTGGTTCCTGCGAACACCCGAAGCCTGCTCAGAAACATGATGCTGCGCCTACTCAGGAACAAGTGGAACGGGAACAGGAACGGGCGGATCAGGCGAACCGGATCCTCAATGCTTCGTCAGCAGAGTGCAGTAAGGCGAAAGCAGTGGTAGATCGCCGGGAAACGGAATTATCCGAAATTTCCCAGAGGCTGTTTGAAAAGGTACTGCCGGTTGATGAATTACGTCAGAATGTCAGTGAACAGGGAACCCATCTGCGGAAGCAGGAAGAAGAAATGAAACCGCTGCTGTCTTCCCTTCAACAAAAAACCGCCCGTAAACAACAGATCGATCAGCTTTTGCCGCAGCAGGAAAAGGAAAAAGAAAATCTGACGGCTCTCCTGGGAGAAAAGAAAACCGAATTGGCTGCCCTTGCAGAAAAATCCCGCAATGAACAAAAAAATATTGCCGAACTGGAACAGTCATTACCCTGTCAGACGGAACAGGAAGCGCTTGCTGTGATCCAGAAACTGAATCAACAGAAAAATGAATTGCTTTCTGCCTTTAAACTTGCGGAAAAACAACGCAATGACTGTCTCAGTCAGATTGATACCCTGACCCATACCCTGAAAAGTTTCGGTGAGATTGATCTGAACAGTGATGAAACGGATCTGCCGGCGCTGGAACAGCAGGCAAAAACACTTAATGAACGGAAAAACCTTTTACAGGAAAACACTGCTGAAATCAGACATCGTCTGTTGAGTAATACCGGTCATCTGAAATACCTGGTTGCTCATCAGGAAGAACTGCTTCATCTGAGAGAATATTATCTATGCGCCAATGAGTTGAGTGCTACCGCCAATGGTCGTCTTACCGGCGGAAGAGATAAGATAACTCTGGAAGTCTTTGCTCAGATGAAATACTTTGACAGTATCCTTGCCCTTTCCAATTTCCGACTGAGAAAAATGAGCAACGGGAAATATGAATTCATCCGTTCAGCGGAAGCGCCGGATAAAAAAGGAAAGAGTGGTCTGGATATTGATGTCATCGATCATGACAGCGGCACCAAACGAAGTGTGAAGTCATTGTCCGGCGGCGAATCATTTATGGCGTCACTGTCATTGGCACTGGGATTTTCGGATGTGATCCAGTCAACGGTTGGCGGTGTGCATCTGGAGGCAATGTTTATTGATGAAGGTTTCGGAACGTTAGATGAGAAAGCTCTTGAAAATGCGTATCGGGTATTCAGTGATCTGAGTACGGACGGAAGCTGTCTTGTGGGAATCATTTCTCACGTGGAAGACCTGAAATCCCGTATTACCAATCGTATTGTCGTTACAAAAGATCTCAGCGGTAACAGCCATGCTGTCATAGAATAGCAGCGGCATTCCGGTAATGCTCATACAAACAGGCGCATGACTTCCTTTTAGGAAAGTTCATGCGCCTGCGTTTTTCTGCAGAGCCTGCGCCACGCAAGTGGCGTGAGGCGGACGGATTATGATAATTCTGCTTGCGATGCGAAATTGGGAGCGCAGGCTCTGCGCCGCTGCGCCGCTGCCTCAGTATTCTGTCAGAGGGTCATAACGGACACCGTTATAGCGGGTTTCAAAGTGAAGGTGAGCGCCGGTAGAGTAGCCGGTGGAACCGACATAGCCGATCAGCTGACCGGCAGAAACGGATTGTCCTGGTGTGACGGTAACGCCCGAAAGATGGGCATAGATGGAAAGCTTTCCGTCACCATGGTCAATCATGACATAATTACCGTAACCG
>CACYCN010000029.1 GCA_902772895.1 uncultured Ruminococcus sp. | reverse complement strand
TCCAGACCGGCATTCCGTCCGCCCTGCATATCGGAGGTCAGGGAATCTCCCACAACCAGGATCCTGCGATGATCCTGTTCCGCCAGATCCGCCAGTACCAGATCAAAATAGGCACGGGACGGTTTCTGAACCCCCATTTCATCAGAAATATATAACTGATGGCAATAAACGGAAACAGGGGTTCTGGCAAAACGTCCCCGCTGAACCTTTTTCAGACCGTTGGTAATGATATCGATCTCATAATACCGGGAAAGTAATTTCAGTGCTTCCTGCGCACCGTCGATGAGATAGGTCTGGGTTGACAGACAGTCAACATATTTATCTGCCATTTCAGCGGCATGTTCAAAGCCGGCAAAGCATTGTTCCAATAATTGGGAAAACCGTCTGACACGCAGTTCGGAACGGGTAATACGGTTCATTTCAAATTGTTTCCATAAGGCGCTGTTGATACGGCTGAAATCTTCCCCGATCCGTTCATCATACGTCAGACCGAAACTTGTCAGTGTATCTTTCAGCGCATGCGCTTCACAGCGCGGAAAATCAAAAATCGTATCATCCGCATCCATCAAAAGAGTTGTATATTTCATAAGTAACCTCCCTGAACGGTCTGTCCGAAGCATTATCACTCCGGTCACCGTTTATCCGTTCCCTGCGCCCGGCTCCTGTTTTCCGGCAATCCCAAAGACAAACCCACAGGAATCACCTGTGCGGAGCTATGTCAAAAACATTCTCTTTTCAGGTTTCAGCATTGCCGCCATACTCCCTGGAAGCTGACGGACCGGCACAGAGAATCCACTATTATTATAGCCATAAAGTCGGGATTCTTCAACCTTTTTCGATTGACACCCCCATCGCCGTATGTTAAGATTAATACAACGCACAGATTCTGACAAATAGTTCCGCTCCGGTGATTTATAATGGAAAAAATTGAATCTCATCGGGGTGGTTTTTTGAAGGTCAGTGAGCTTACAGCGAAGCATTCCTATCGAACCGGCACACTCGGTCACGGCGCCCGAAAATGGCTGATGCAGCTTACGTGTTTCGGATGCGGTCTGGTTTCTTCAGGCGGCTCCGTATTCGGCGCCTATGCACCCTTCGGCATTTCCTTTTCCGCAGCCGTTCCCTTTTCGGGAATCATGTCATCCCTTATCGGATCCGCCATCGGCTACCTGTTATTCCCCGGCGAAAACCGTTTCCGTTATCTTGCCGCCATTCTTGCCGTCATCGCCATCCGCTGGACCCTCAGCGATATCGGCAAACTGAACCGTCATGCGCTTTATGCGGCGGCAGTCTGTTTTGTTCCGACACTGGCAACGGGACTTGCCACGATGACTGTCAGCGGCTTTGACATGGGCCGCGCCTTGATGTATGGCATTGAGGCATTGCTCGGAGGCGTCGCCGCCTATTTCTTCTCCCGTACGATCGTGATTCTGAACGGAACCAAGAGTGTCGGCATGCTGCTGCCGCAGGAAATCGCCTGTCTGGTGATGAGTACCTGTATCGGACTGCTGTCATTATCGGCACTGACCATCGGACCGGTATCCGTAGGCAGAATCGCAGCGGTTCTCTGTATGCTCCTTGCCGCGCGCTACGGCGGCATCACCGGCGGCGCCATTGCCGGTACCGCCTGCGGCATCGTTCTGAGTCTTGCCTCCTTTGACTTCACATTCTTAGGTGCCGCCTACGCTTTCAGCGGTCTGATGGCAGGGCTGTTTTCCCCGACAGGGCGATTGGCTTCCGCCCTGATCTTTCTTGCCGGCAGCGCCATTGTCTCCCTGCAGTCGGGCAGTCTTTCCATTGTCATCACGATCCTCTATGAAGGGATCGCCGCTGCCGCTGTCTTTCTTCTGCTGCCAAGACGAAGCACCAATTTTCTGTCCGCAGTTTTCACTTCCGGAAAAAAAGACGAGCATTGTCAGGGACTGCGGGATTCCATTATCATGCGACTGGATTTTGCTTCAAAGGCATTGTCCGACGTTTCCGGAGACGTAGAAGAAGTAGCCGAAAAGCTTTCCCGGATTGTCACGCCCACTCTGGAAAACGTCTATCAGGAAGCCGTCAACGCTACCTGTCAGAAATGCGGACTGCGGGTTTTCTGCTGGGAACACCGTGACGGCGTAACACTGGAATCCTTTGACTTCGTCAACGAGAAACTGCAAAAAAACGGCAGCATCAAATCCGAAGACTTCCGTGAAGACTTCCGCCGCAAATGCTGCCGCAGTACCGAAATGGCAATGGCAGTCAACCGCTATTACAAGAACTTTCTGGCATCCGAAGCCGCTTCCAAGCGAGTGGATGAGATCCGCAGCGTTGTTGCCGGACAGTTCTGCGGACTGGGCGATATTCTCAGAGAAATGGCGGACGAATATGAAAGCTATGAATTTTTTGATACGGAACTATCCGGCAAGATCGTCATCAAGCTCAAAGAAATGGGTCTGGTACCGACAGATGTAAGCTGTCGGGTCGATCATCTCGGACGCATGACCGTAGAAGCGGCTGTCTGCGACATCGACCGCAGGAAAATCAGACGGGCTGCTCTGGTTCACGAAATTTCGAAGATCTGCGGCAGACGCTTTGATTCTCCCGCTGTCACAGCCGCCTTCGGACAATGCCGGATCGTATTATGTGAACGACCGTCCTATGATGTGGAGATTGCCTCCAGTCAGCACATCTGCGGAAGCGGACGGCTCTGCGGCGATAACCTGCGATATTTTCCGGACGGAATGGGGCGGATGATTGCCGTTCTCAGCGACGGCATGGGAACCGGCGGCAGAGCGGCAGTTGACAGCGGCATGGCGGTCAGCATTACCGAAAAACTGCTCAAAGCCGGACTGGGGTTTGACTGTACCCTGAAGGTCGTCAACTCCGCATTATTAGTCAAATCGGAAGACGAATCCCTCTCAACGCTGGACATTGTTTCACTGGACTGTTATACCGGTCTGGTTGATTTCATGAAAGCCGGAGCGGCACTGTCGCTGATCCGCAAACGAGGCGAGATCTACCGGGTAGAAACGCCGTCACTCCCGATCGGCATCTTATCGGATGTAGAATTCACCTATACGGAAGACAATCTCACCCCTGATGACATTATCATCATGCTGTCAGACGGAGCGCTGTCTTCCGGGGATGAATGGATCGAGCGTATTCTGCTGAAATGGCAGGACAAAAGTATGCAGGATCTTGCCCATCTCATCAATGATGAAGCCGTTGCCCGGCGCACAGACGGTCATGACGATGATATTACCGTCATTGCCCTGCGTCTGCGGCAAGCGAACGTACCCTGACATATCAGAAACGGCTCCTGTGAAAAACGCTGCAAGCACCCAAAATTCGGGAAATTCGTTTTCGAAGTACCGGAGAATTTTCCGGGACGAAGTAAAGAAAGGATGATGAAAATGAAGAATGCGAAGATCACACACAGCAGCAAAACCAATCATCGTCTGAAAACAGCGTTATGTATTTCCGTCACCCTGATTGTCTGCGCAGCGGTATTTTTCGGCGGCTACCATCTGACCAAACGCTACCAGAGTACCATTACCAATGCCTATGATTCCATCGTCAATTCCATTGCTGACCGGATCGACCACTTCCAGACGGATGTTGAAACCGAAATTTCCAATATCACACCCGATAAACCGGTAAAATAATACATGAATTCCGCGGAATACAAGCGGCTGCGAAAAGACTTTCCTGTCAACGGCAGCACTTGTATTCCGTTTTTTTGTTCAAAACGTCAAAACGGCTTCACCACTCTCCGTCCTATTGAATTTGTCGGAATTTTGTCATATAATGAAAAGGTAATTCCGACAATCAGCGAAACCGCAGCGCCTGCGCACCCGTGACCGTTTTGGCAAAGTGACGAAAGAATGATTTGTCAAGGACTTTGCCAAATGCAGTCGGGAGCGGCAGCCTGCCGGCGGAAGCAGTATCATCAGAGAGGATTGGAATATTTATGGAAGATCAGATCAAACGATTTTTAGAAAGCGCAAACGGCAAAACCATTGCCCTTTGCGGCATTGGCGGCAGCAATCTGCCGCTGATCCGGTTATTCAGAAAATACGGCGCCGAAATTCTGGCATGCGACAAGCGCTCACGGGAAGCTCTCGGTGAAAATGCCGATCAGGCGGAAGAATCCGGTGCGATTCTGCGATTAGGGGAGGATTATCTGACCGATTTACAGGCGGATATCATTTTCCGAACACCGGGCATGAGATTCTACATGGACGAGCTGACGCAGGCCCGTCAGAAAGGCACTGCGGTTACCAGTGAGATGGAAGTATTCTTTGATCTCTGTCCCTGTCAGACGATTGCCGTCACCGGCAGCGACGGTAAAACCACAACTACCACGATTATATCCGAAATGCTGAAAGCGGAAGGCTATACCGTCCATCTGGGCGGCAATATCGGCCATCCATTGCTGCCGGAAATTGAAACGATCGCGCCGACGGATATCGCAGTGGTAGAACTTTCAAGTTTCCAGCTGATCTCGATGCGAACCAGTCCGGATATTGCCGTAGTCACGAATCTGGCGCCGAACCATCTGGATATCCATAAAGATATGCAGGAATATATCGATGCGAAGAAAAACATTGTTCTTCACCAGAACGCCTTTGGCAAAGCGGTACTGAACCTTGACAATGATCTTTCCGACTCCTTTGAAGCAGACACCCGGGGACAGGTCGCTAAATTTTCCAGACGCCGTCCCGTCAGCAACGGCGCTTATCTTCGTGAAGACGGCTTCCTTGTCATGAATGATTACGGAAAAGAAACCGTCATTATGCCGGCTTCTGACATCAGAATTCCGGGACTGCATAATATAGAAAATTATCTGGCAGCCATCAGCGCCGTATGGGGACTGGTACGTCCGGAGACTATCCGTACGGTAGCGCAGAACTTCGGCGGAGTGGAACACCGGGCCGAACTGGTACGGGTACTGGACGGTGTCAGCTATTATAACGATGCCATCGGCACAAGTCCTACCAGAACCGTCAAAGGGACGCTTTCCCTGTATGACAGAAAGATCATTCTGATTGCAGGCGGCTATGACAAGCATCTGTCCTATGACGAAATGGGAGCCGTGATACCGGATACGGTCAAGGTACTGATCCTGTTCGGCGCCACCGCCGATAAAATCGAAGCCGCTACGAGAGCCGCCAAGGGATATTCCGAAGGCAATCCTGTCATCATACGGGTCAGCAATATGGAAGAAGCCGTTGCACAAGCCAGAGCCAATGCCGTAAGCGGAGATATTGTTTCCATGTCGCCGGCCAGTGCCAGCTTTGATATGTACAAGAACTTTGCCGAAAAGGGTCTTCACTTCAAGAAGATCGTCAATGAACTGAACTGACCCGATCAGAAGATTCCGATACATACTCCAACCGTAAATTTCATCAACAGGTGATCATATGAAAGAAATATTACGGCAGCTTTGCGCCGAACGAGGGGTTTCCGGAGACGAACAGGAAATGTTCGATACCATCCGTTCCCTGTTGGGCGACTGCGCCGATATCACAACCGATAACAGCGGCAATCTGATTGCCGCAATGGGCGATCCAAACGCCAGAACGCATATTATGTTAGACGCACATCTTGACCGGATCGGACTTGTCGTCACCTATATCAACGAAGAAGGATTTCTGAAAGCCGCCCCTGTCGGGGGCATTGATCTGCGCACCCTGCCCAGCAGTCCGGTGCGGGTGCTCGGCAAGGAAGAAATTCTCGGTGTAGTCTGCACGGTACCGCCGCATCTGACGGACGGCGACGAAGAACCTTCCAAAGACAAGATCTGGATCGACACCGGTCTTCCGGCGGCAAGAGTCAAAGAACTGGTACAGTTAGGGGACAAGATTCTGCTTTGCAGCCGGTTCACGGAACTGCTGAACCGACGGATCGCGGTATCGGCATTGGATAACCGCAGCGGTTGTGCGGTACTGATCCGCTGCGCCAGACTGCTGAAAGGAAAAGCGCTGCCCTGTCGGGTATCACTGGTCTTTTCTTCACAGGAAGAGACGGGTGAATTAGGCGCCGGAACCGCCGCCTTTGCCCTGAAACCGGACGAAGCGATCGTAGTTGACGTAGGATTTGCCAGACAAGAGGGAGTCGCCCCAGAAAAGAGCGGCAAACTCGGCTGCGGCGGCATCATCAGCATATCACCCGTTCTGTCACGGACGGTGACCAATCGGCTGATCGCACTTTCCGGACAGCTCGGCATGGAATGTGACTATGAAGTCTGCGGCGGCAGTACAGGCACCAATGCCGACAAAATTGCCGCCAGCGGAGTGGGTGTCAGAACCGGCGTAATTTCCATCCCTTCCAAAAACATGCATACCCAGACAGAACTTGTGTTTCTGGACGATATGGAACAGATTGCGCAATTACTGAGTGTTTATCTTCTGGAAGGAGGTGCAGGGCATGCTTGATCTGACTCTGTTACGCAGACTCTGTACGGCAGACGGCATTTCCGGCGATGAAAAATCCGTCCGTCATCTCATTCAGAACGAGATCCAGAACTATGCCGATCAGATTGAAACCGATAATCTGGGCAATCTTCTGGTTTTCAAGAAAGGGCGTCAGCATCCCAGAAAGAAGCTGCTGCTTTCGGCGCATATGGACGAGGTAGGATTCATTGTCACCTACATCACCAAGGACGGCTGTCTGAAATTCACCTCTGTAGGCGGCGTCAATGACAGTGCCGCCTTTGCAAAAGCCGTCAGGGTCGGCGATAAGAAACTGCCGGGCGTCGTGTGCGCCAAACCCATTCATCTGCTCAGTGAAGAGGAGCGGAAGAAATTTCCCAAGATTGAAACTCTATTGATCGACATCGGCGCCAAGGACCGCAAAGAAGCGGAACAATTTGTCAGACCGGGTGATTCCGTTGTTTTCGATTCCCCCTATGACGAGCGTGACGGCAGAATCATCTCGAAAGCGATCGATGACCGTTTCGGTGCGCTGGTACTGATCGGAATGATCAAAAGCGAATTACCCTATGATATGTATTTTAGTTTTACCGTACAGGAAGAAGTCGGACTGCGTGGTGCCAGGACAGCCGCCTTCCGCATGAAACCGGACTGTGCGATTGTTGTGGAAGCGACGACCGCTTCCGATGTTCCCTTTGCCGAAGAAGAGAAGAAGGTCTGCTGTGTAGGCGGCGGAGCCGTGGTAACGTTTATGGACAGAGCGACGATCTATGACCGTGAATACTATCGTTTAGCCCTTGCCTGCGCAGCGGAACAGGGCGTGAAAGTACAGACCAAAACCATGATAGCCGGCGGCAATGATGCAGGAGCCATTCATACTTC
>CACYCN010000028.1 GCA_902772895.1 uncultured Ruminococcus sp. | reverse complement strand
TGCGCTCCCGTGACGATTTTGCCGCCCGATCCGAAAGGGAGCATCCTATCATGCAAAATCTTTCCGGAAGCGTCAGTCTGCCGCCCCTGTATCCAGACAAACGGTATTGTTCTGTCTTTTCAGTTTTCCGGATCCGTCAATGAAAAACTTTGCGGAAGCAGTTCCTGCATCCGGAAAACCCGATAATCCGTTTCACTCTTTGCCACAATGACAAGAAAGTCTTCCTTACATAATTCCGCCATGAACTGCCGGCAGATACCGCAGGGAAAACACCATGTAGGAAAGGAACGACTGTCAGTATTTTCTCTGCCGCCGACAATGGCAATTGCGGCAAAATCCCGTTCTCCCTGCGCAACAGCCTGACAGAATGCGGAACGCTCAGCACAGATGCCGGCAGGATAAGAAGCATTTTCTACATTCACACCGGAATAAACAGCACCGTTCTTTGTCAGCAACGCTGCGCCGACCCGGAACCGGGAATACGGAGCATAACTGTTTTCACGGACTCTCATTGCCTGGCGGATCAGTGAGGCGATCAATGATTCATCCATACCCTCACCTGTTATTCCGTAACGACGATTGTTCCCTGAGGGGTATCCTTAATCGTAATGCCACGGGCTTTCAGTTCATCACGGATACGGTCTGCCTCTGCCCAGTTTTTCTCTTTTCTGGCTTGGGTACGCAGATCAATCAGCTGCTGCACTTCGTCACCGATTTCATTTTTCTTTTCGGTATAGAGCAGTCCCAGTACATCCGCCAGTTCCTGATATAACGAAAGAGCAAAGTCACAGAGTTCCTTGGAAGGTTTTGTCTGAGGATTGAGATTGGAATTGATATCTCTTGCCAGTTCAAAGAGGGCGGAAATAGCGTCAGCGGTATTGAAATCATCCTCCATTGCCGTAATGAAATCATCCTTATGCGTCAGCAGTTTTGTTTTGATCGCCTCTTCGCCGTCTTTGAGAGTTCCCTGGGCATTCCGGGCAAGGAAAGTAAGGTCTTCCCGGCAGTTATAGAGTCTCTCCAATGCCGCCTTGCACTGCTCAATGATTTCAACGGAATAATTGATCGGGCTGCGATAGTGAGAAGAGAGCATAAGATAACGGATCGGCTCATAGCCATACTGGTCAGCAACATCACGAACGGTAAAGAAGTTATTCAGAGACTTGGACATCTTGCGGTTATCCACATTGATATAACCGTTATGCATCCAGTAATTGGCAAAAGGTACGCCGTTGCAGCACTCACTCTGCGCCACTTCATTTTCATGATGCGGGAAAATCAGATCCTGACCGCCGCAGTGGATATCAATCGTCTCACCCAGATAGCGCTTTGCCATTGTAGAACATTCAATATGCCAGCCCGGTCTTCCCTTACCCCAGGGAGAATCCCAATAGGGTTCGCCGGGTTTGGCGCCCTTCCAGAGTGCAAAATCCATGGGATCTTCCTTGGTTTCACCGATCTGGATACGGGCACCGGCTTCCAGTTCTTCGAGCGGCTGATGGGAAAGCTTACCGTACTCCCTGAAATGATTTGTACGGAAATAGACATCTCCGTATTCCGTGGAATACGCAAACCCTTTTTCCTCCAGTGTTCGGACCATTTCGATAATCTGTTCAATATTTTCGGTTGCACGGGGATGAACGGTCGCTTCACGGACATTCAGTCCCTTGGCATCGGTTTTATATTCCGCGATATACTTTTCCGAAACGGTAAGATAATCACTGTCTTCTTCATTGGCACGTCTGATGATCTTGTCATCAATATCCGTAAAGTTCTGCACAAAACGCACCTGATAGCCCCGGTATTCCAGATATCTTCTCAGGGTATCGAATACACAGATCGGACGGGCATTGCCGATATGAATCAGATTATACACGGTCGGACCGCAGGCATAAATGCGTACTTCCCCCTCCTTGAGAGGTTTCAGTTCCTCTTTTTTTCTGGTCATGGTATTGTAGATTTTCATGTTGTTTCATTTCCTTTCTCTTCACTCAGTTTTTGTAAAGCCTGTTTAAGACTGTCAATTTCACATTCCAGCTGCATCAGCTTCTGTGCCACAGGGTCCGTGATATGAATCTGATCCAGATCCTGACAGGCAGGTTTGACACCGTTGATCCGCACGATTCTTGCCGGTACGCCTACCGCCGTCGCATTCTCCGGTACCTCCGTCAGTACCACAGCGCCAGCCGCAATACGGGCATTATCGCCGACCTTGAAAGGTCCCAGCACTTTGGCGCCGGATCCCACAAGAACATTATTGCCCAATGTCGGATGTCGTTTTCCATGATCCTTACCGGTACCGCCGAGCGTCACGTTCTGATAGATCGTACAGTTATCGCCGATCTCAGCGGTTTCTCCGATGACCACTCCCATACCATGGTCAATAAACAGACCCTTGCCGATTTTGGCACCGGGATGAATTTCAATTCCGGTTTTATGTCTGGCACGCTGGGAGATATAGCGTGCGATGAGTTTCATATTGTGGCGATAGAACCAGTTCGCCTTACGATAGGATTTCACCGCACGATAGCCCGAATACAGCCATTTGACTTCATATCTGCTTCTGGCAGCAGGGTCACGTTCCATGATGGAATCAATCTCTTCCCTTGTTTTCTTTAACACAACCTTCACCACCCCATCTATCTCCATATCAATGGCGGATAACCGCTTTCTTCCGCACACGAATGTTTCCCTGCCGTTTTATGGCTGGCAGTTTGTTCTCCGTCATCGGTATCAAAGCGCAAAAAAGCCCCTATGCACGAAAAACGTACCATAGGGGCACAGTATTCTCATACTGCACGGTTCCACCCGTATTCAACAGTCCGCAGCCAGACTGTTCTCATTGACCGGTAACGGCGGCAGCCGTATCGGGATACTGACACAGGCGTTCCCCCGATCCACTCAAAAGTGCATTTCACGAGCGGCTTGATAACAACCTTTCAGCATACGGTCATCTCTCTGAAAAAAGCGGCTTCGCTACTTCTCTTTATCACAGTGTTTTCCTGATAGTACTATTATACACCATCCAAATCAAAAATGCTACACTTTCCGAAAAAAACAGAATGGTTTTTTTCGAAAGGGGGTTAGGGGGGAAACCTTTGTTTTTCTAAACAAAGGTTTCCCCCCTAAGAAAACTCTCCGGACAAAATTGATTTCCGGATAAAGCATCATGATACCGATTGACAATGCGATACCAGGATGGTACAATCAAAGAAAAATGGATATGATCTGTTTTTCACTGTGATTATCCTGTATTGTCGACAGATATTACACCGATTCAGATCATGGAAAGGATACATAACCATGAAAAAAATACTGCTATCACTTTTGCTGACAACCGCACTGTCAGTTACGATGCTTGCAGGATGCGGAGACTCATCCTCCGAATCATCCGCCCCCTCTGTTCCTGCAGAATCCTCTGACTCCGGAGCAAAGACATCTCAGGAATCAACAACCAAAACCGAAAGAACCGGTCTGTTGATGTCCGTAGACAATGATGATACCGACACAGATATGACAATTGACCGTGCACCCGTAAAAAATATGCCAATGGGAGAAAAAAACACCTGGACGATCTTTCTCTATCTGTGCGGCACCGATCTGGAAAGCACCGGTCAGGGTTCCGCCACCAGCGATATCAGTCAGATTCTGGATGCCACACCGAGTGATAAGATCACCTATGTCATTCAGACCGGCGGAACATCTCAATGGATGAACGATGAATATGGCGCCGATCAATCCGAACGCTATATCATCAGGGACGGCAAACAGGAAAAGATTGAATCCGGCAAGCTGTCTAATATGGGCGATCCCGCCACTTTACAGAATTTTCTGTCGTGGGGTGTGAAGACATATCCTGCCGAAAAGATGGGCGTTATTTTCTGGGATCACGGAAGCGGCAGTATCAACGGTGTTTGCTTCGATGAATTGAACAATAGCGATTCCCTTTCTCTGCCGGAACTGAATCAGGCCTTTTCCAATGTCTATTCCGAAATGACGGATCAGTTTGAATTCATCGGATTCGACGCCTGTCTGATGGCAACGGTAGAAACAGCCAATATTCTCTCTACCTATTCCCGTTATATGGTCGCCTCTCAGGAAACCGAACCCGGTTCCGGCTGGGACTATACCACTTTCACCAACTATCTGGGGGAACATCCCGATCAGAACGGCGCCGAACTGGGAAAGGTCAGTGCAGACAGTTTCTATGAAGAATGTAAATTAACGGAAGAAGAAAACGGCGCTACACTGACCGTCGTTGATCTGAGTAAAATCGATCCTCTTGTCACAGAATTCAATAACTTTTCCCGTAAACTGTACCAGGATTCGCTGGAGAACGACAAATTTGCCGAAATCGTCCGTATCATCAATAGTGTCGAAAATTTCGGTGGCAATAATAAAACAGAAGGATATACCAATATGATCGATCTCGGCGGCATTCTGAACGGATATCACGATACCGGCTTTTCCGGTCTGGCATCAGAGGCACTGCAGAATTGTATTGTCTATCATAAAAACGGCGCCAATCATCCCGAAGCCGCCGGTCTTTCGATTTATTATCCTCTGCAGGTGGAAGGTTCTGAGGAACTGAAAATGTTCTCCTCCATCTGTATCAGCCCGTACTATCTCTCGATTACGGATAAGATTGCCAACGGTTCTTCCGAAGACGGATACAATAATGACGTCTTTTTTGATGATAACGGTATGTGGATCACCGATAACTGTGAATGTAAGAGTTTTGATAACTCATATTTCTCCTATGCCGATGAAGCCTCGGAAGACGACAGCAAACTGATCACCTTTGAAAAAGAACCGTACATGGACGAAAACGGATTTTACGGGTTCATTCTGGACGAAGAAGGTCTTCAGAACACCGCACAGGTCTCAGCCTTTTTATTCCTTGAAACAGACGGCAATTTA
>CACYCN010000027.1 GCA_902772895.1 uncultured Ruminococcus sp. | reverse complement strand
TATTGAAATTTAGAAATATTTATATTATAATTACCTTAATAGGTTTTTCTGTTTGCATAATTTGGAGGTGTCTGTATATCAATCGGAAAGCACTTTCGGGTTTTGCGTATTTTGTTGAGGAGGAAACACGATGAAAAAAAGATTTAGAAAAATCATAGCTGTTTTGCTTGCTTTAGCTATGACATCAACCGCAATCCCGCTTTCTGTTTCAGCAATGGAAACAGTCGGTGAGCCGGGTGAGGTTTACGACGAAAGCTACGACGGAGTTCTAGGCGATGCGGATGTAGACGATATTGTTAACATCCAGGATGTTACGGCGATTCAGCGGTACCTTGCGGAACAAAAAATGGAGTTATTTAATCTGAATGCTTCCGATGTAAACCGTGACGGAACGGTCACAGTCAATGACGCGACCGGAGTTCAGTACTTTCTTGCCGAGTTTTCTTCACAGCCAAAGGGAATCGGCGAGCTGGTGGGAGTAATTGACTCTGATGAAGATGGTTTGTCGGATGAAAAAGAGAAAAGTATCGGTACAGATCCGTTGAAACCCGATACGGATGGGGACGGTTTGACTGATTTTCAGGAAGTGGTTCTTGGTACGGATCCTCTGATACCGAATACTTACAGCGACACACTTGACAGCGATTCGGACGGACTTACGGATCTCGCTGAGGTTTCCGACTATTTCACCGATCCGCTTTCTGCCGATACCGATGGCGACGAGCTGAACGATTATGAGGAAATCAACACTTATCGCACAAATCCGCTGTTGGCAGACTCTGATGGGGATTTACTTAGCGATAAGTTTGAGATTGATCACGGTCTTGATCCTAACAACGTTTGTTCCGACGGTGTAACGCCGGATGCAGAAAGAACATTTGAGCAAAGTGTTTCCGAGGAGTGCATCAGCTCGCAAGTAGCAGCAGAGGATAACGTTGCTTTGCCCGCTATTTCCGGTGAGGCAAAGGGTGATATTTCGGATAACGTTTTTGTTTCTGAATCCGGAGATGAATTGGTCGGCGGCAACAGAAGTGTCATCGGAAAGGCAATCAACGTTTCTGTTGAGGAAGAAGATTACGATGTGAGCAGCTTATCTCTTTCTTTTGACATAAGCAAGTATAGAGCTTTGGGCGGAGATGCGGAAGCACTTGCCATTTGCAAAGTTAATGAAGATGGAACCTTTGAAGTTGTTGACACTGACGTTTTAGATAATACTGTCTCTTGCAGAATGGATTCCGAAGGCACATACTGCGTGATTGATATTGATGATTTTCTGAGCCGTCTTGGAATCAACATTAACGATCTTTCCGACGGCAAAAGCGTTTCTCCCGTGGCCACTGCAAAAGCGTCGGGAGTATCAACCGCTGACAGCATAAGCGGACAGGCGGATATTGTGTTTGCCATTGACACGACAGGTTCGATGAGGGAAGAGATCGCGGGCGTTGAGAGAAATGTTAAGTATTTTGCCCAGAAGCTGAAATCAGACTATAACGTTATGGCAAACTATGCGCTGATTGACTTTAAGGACTTGGAAGAGGACGGCTACGACACAACGAAGGTGTTAAAGAGCGGTTCGTCAAATTGGTTCAGTAACGACGAATCATTCGCCAATAAGGTGGATAGTATGAATGCTATCGGTGGCGGCGACGACCCCGAGTGTGACGTGGATGCTTTGGAAACAGCAAGACGATTGGATTTTAGACCCGGGTCGCATAAGTTTGTTGTCTTGATCACAGATGCTGAATACAAGGTACTAAATCGTTATGGTATCGAATCTATGGAGGAAGAGGCAGATCTGCTAAGCCGAAGCGGTATCGTTACTTCTGTAGTCACCTCGAGCTACCTGAAGAGCGTCTATCAGGTGCTTCTTGATAAAACCAACGGTATTTACGCAGATATCAATTCAAATTTCGGCGATGTATTACTGCAGCTTGCCGACATGATAGGAGCGAGTACTTCCTCGGATAAATGGGTAATTATGAAGCATGGATATTCCTATATTGAATTGCCTGAGGAAAGTGACGGAGATTATGACGATGATGGTCTGACCGACGAATATGAGCTGGGTGAGAAAGAAATAATTGATCTTTCATCCATAATTGCTCTGCGTTTGGCGCTTGGCGGCGTAACGTTTGACAAATACATTGGCAAAACAACAATCGAAGTGTATAATTCCCGTTCCAATCCCTTGAAAAGCGATACAGACAATGACGGTCTTATTGACAGCTCCGATGATGCTCCGTGGACAAAGGGACTGAAAAACGGCATTGTAGGAGGCTTGCGGATTTGTTCTTACAGCAAGGGACCGAGCAGCTTCGGTCGGGCGTTGTTTGATGCGGGTCATGCCTATGTTGCCTATACCAGTTTTGTGAATGATGATTTGTCTTTATATGGCACCTTGGTAAGTTCACCTGATGAAGTAGCCAAAGAAGATGATACAAGAACCAGTGCTCAGAGTTACCACGGAGTACATATGGGCGTTAATGAAGTGATAACAATCGGCGGATGGGCCGGCTGTTTACCTGATTCACTTAAGGGTACCTGGATTAATAACGAATACTACCTTTTTGACGGTTACGGTCCCAGTAATCAGTATTCCTTATCCGCATATATTACGGACAGTCAGCTTCAAAAGTTCAGTAGCATCACCAGAAAGAACTCTAAGTGGGATGTAATTAACAACTGTTCTGCATATGCAGCTAATTTCTGGAATGAAGTCACGGGCGACGACCTTTCTGCGCAGGGAATATTGATTTATCCCAATCCGTCTTCATTAAGCAATAATATTCGCAAAAGAGCCGGCTATATCGTTGACGGCAAGATGGGTGTGGCGATGCCAAAATCTTCCGGTAGCGGCGGCGGCGGTGGAGGTGGCGGCTCCTGGTAAAAAGCTCGCAGAGTTAGCGCAGCTTCATAAGCAGCTTTGTCAGATTAAATGTCACATCCGTGGAATTGAGTTGCTTTGTTGCATTTGAAATGGTGAAAAAATCAGAACCACCCGTTGAACGGGTGGTTTGCACACCCCCTTGAAGGGGATATTCCCGGCTTGCCCCCTGCAGCCGGGAACATTGAATGTTTGACAACGCATTACAATCACAGACAGGCAGCCGCTCACGTGCGGCTGTTTGTTTTTGCCTAATTATTCTTGCTACCCGTAAACGGGTCTATATACTCTGTATCCTCTGCACCAAAAGTGTCCGGATCCAAATTTTCACTTCAGATTTGCGTGTCTGTTTTTTCCCGGTTAAACCGGGGGTTATTTCCACGCCTTAAGGCACTAATTAAAAAGCAGGCTCAAAACTCAATCAGGGTTTTGAGCCGTTTTTTTGAAGGTTCAGCGAAGGTGCTGTGTTGTTTCAATCAAAAAACAGAAGGGAAAAAGCGCTGTCGGAAAAAGGAAAACAGGCAGTGACAAAAATTATCTCAAATACATTCGCAAATCAAAAATAATAACGTCCGGTATACCGGTGAGATCACCATGGCAACGCAGACGTTATTTGATAATTCAGAAATTCATATTACTTAATTTGTTGAAGGTTTGAATTTAACGCGTGAACAAAACCTCATTGCCGTTACGTTTGGCATGAGTTCTGTTTACGCGTTATTTTTGACAGTGGCAAGCCCTTTCCCTGCG
>CACYCN010000026.1 GCA_902772895.1 uncultured Ruminococcus sp. | reverse complement strand
GTCAGGGTGAATTTACGGATCTGTGTGCCGGTCCTCACCTGATGAGCGTCGCTCCGATCAAGGCTATTAAACTGACAGCCTGTACCGGCGCTTACTGGAGAGGGGATTCCAGGAATCATCAGCTCTGTCGTGTATACGGCGTCAGCTTCCCGAAGGCGGCTATGCTGGAAGAACATCTGAAAAGGCTCGAAGAAGCCAAAATGCGTGACCATAATAAGATCGGCCGTGAACTGGAGTATTTTACAACGGTGGATTATGTCGGTCAGGGATTGCCGGTCCTGCTGCCCAAGGGCGCCAGAGTGGTTCAGCTGCTGCAGAGATGGGTCGAGGATGTGGAACAGAAAAAGGGCTGTCTGCTGACAAAAACACCTCTCCTTGCCAAGAGAGACTTATATAAAATTTCCGGTCACTGGGATCATTATCTGGACGGTATGTTTGTTCTGGGAGATCCCCATGACGAAACCAAGGAATGTCTGGCACTGCGTCCTATGACCTGTCCGTTCCAGTATCAGGTTTATCTCAATAAACAGCGTTCCTATCGTGATCTTCCCATGCGGCTGACGGAAACTTCCACCTTGTTCCGGAATGAGGCGTCCGGTGAAATGCACGGGCTGATCCGTGTCAGACAGTTTACGATCTCTGAAGGTCATTATATTCTCCGTCCCGATCAGCTGGAACAGGAATTCAGGGGCTGTCTGGAACTGGCAAAGTATTTCCTGGAAACTGTCGGTCTGCTGGAAGATTGTACGTTCCGTTTCTCACAGTGGGATCCTGCCAATCCGGAGAATAAATATGAGGGTACCGCCGAACAGTGGGAAGAAGCACAGGCTGTTATGAAGAAGATCCTGGATCATATCGGTCTGAATTATACGGTCGGTGTGGATGAGGCTGCCTTCTATGGTCCGAAACTTGATATCCAGTATAAGAACGTATTCGGGAAGGAAGATACGATCGTTACCATTCAGATCGATATGCTTCTGGCGGAACGTTTCGGTATGTACTATATCGACAGTGACGGTCAGAAAAAACTGCCTTATATCATTCATAGAACGTCTCTTGGCTGTTTCGAGAGAACATTGGCTTATATGTTGGAGCATTTCGGCGGTGCATTGCCGCTGTGGCTCAGCCCGGAACAGGTTCGTGTGATGCCGCTGAGTGAAAACTTAGCCGATCAGGCAAAGGAAATCGAAGCAAAACTGTTGGCTTCCGGTATCCGCGCTGCCTGCGATCTCAGAAGTGAAAAGATCGGCTATAAGATCCGTGAAGCGCAGTTGGAAAAAATTCCGTATATGCTGGTCATCGGTAATAAGGAAGTCGAAAACGGTACGGTTTCTGTCCGTTCCCGTAAACAGGCCGATCTCGGTACCATGTCTCTGGATGATTTCCTCAAAATGGCGCTTGAGGAAATTGAGACTAAGAGTAAGTGAGTTTCCGGTTAGCATTGATCCTGATGATGATGATGATGATGAAATGACGTTTCCGTCAACGGACGGGAATGTTTCAGAGAGCTGCCCAGAGTTTTTCTGTGGCAGCTCTTTTCTTGATATAGAATCAGAAAAAGAAATAGAAAACGGCGGTTTCTATCCGGGAGATATCATTCGGGAGTCTCGGGAGAGTTTTCACAAAAGTTCTCTGTCAGAAACAAATGTTTGATATTATCGGATCCGTGTGATATAATAAGAAAAAACGGAAAGGGAATGATGGGTATGAAAAAGACGTTGAGTAAGAGCAGACAGAAAATTCTCGATTATCTGAATGAGTCCTGCGCGGAGGGAACCATTCCCACTGTCCGGGAAATCTGTCAGGCAACCGGTCTGAAATCGACCTCTACGGTACATTCACATCTGAAAGTACTGGAAGAAATGGGCTATCTCTCCCGTGATAAGGGTCATCGTTCCATCCGTTTGTCAGGGTCGGAACCGGTCGTTTCGGTGCCGGTCGTCGGCAGGGTGACTGCCGGTCTGCCGATCTATGCCTTTGAGGATATCACGGGTTATGTGCCGTTTCCGAAACAGAAGAGCGCCGGCAGAGAATTGTTTGCCCTGAATGTGACCGGTCAGAGTATGCGTGATATCGGTATCTATGACGGTGATGTGGTGATCTGTGAAAAAACGGCAGTGGCTGACAACGGGGATATCGTTGTCGCTCTGATCGGTGAGGAAGCTACCGTCAAGAGTTTCTTTCAGGAGGACGGTTATTTCCGCCTGCAGCCCCATAATCCGGATTTTGAGCCGATTCTGACCGATTCTTTACAGATTCTGGGAAAGGTCATCTCCCTGTATCGGGAATATGAATAACTTTCTCGCCGAACAGCGTCAGAATTCTCTGTTACGGATGTTGAAAACATTCGAAAAATGTGGTATGATAAACCGTATAGTATGATTTCAGGGACGTTTGCCTATCCTTTGCGGGGAATAGACTGTCTGTTCGGAGCGGTTGATAGGCTTGTTCCCGGAAAGTGAGTCAATTTTCTATGAATGAAATATCTCTCAGAAAACAGGGCCTTGCAAAAGGTCTGATGATATTGCTGACACTCTTACTGCTGACAGCGGTTTTTGTGCTGGCACCACCTGCCAGAGTCAGCGCGGCTGCCATTATCGATACCGGTGACTATATCTATCAGGTGATGGAAGACGGGGAGAGCGTCAAGATCATCCAGTATAAAGGGGAGAGTCTCTATGTTTCACTGCCGGCTACGGTGGAGGATTACAGCGTCAGGGCAGTGGCGTCTTCGGCTTTTATGTCGAACCGTTCGATCAAGGAACTTGAAATCTCCAATTCCGTTACGGTGATCGAATCCAATGCCTTTGCCGATTGTACCGCACTTCAGAAACTGCAGGTCCCCGGAAATGTTCAGACCATTGAAGACTGCGCTTTTATGAACTGTACCGCCCTTCGTACCGTAACATTGCTTGACGGCGTTGTATCCATCGGTTCGTCTGCGTTTTCCGGCTGTACGTCGCTGAGTGAGGTACGGCTGCCCAATAGTCTGGATTTTATTGATGACTATGCCTTTTTTAACTGTACTTCGCTGAACGATATCCTGATTCCCAGTACCCTGAAAGAACTGGGCGGCTATGTGCTGGAAGGAACCGGCTGGATGAAACGTCAGAAAACCGATTTCGTTACCGTCGGTGACGGGATCCTGATCAAATATACCGGTACCGAAAAATCCCGCAGCGTTCCGGATGAGGTGAAAATTGTCGGTGAATATGCCTTTGCCGAAAATTATGCGCTGGATACCATCCTGCTTCCCCGGACCGTTACCAAAGTGGCGTCTCATGCGTTCAAAAACTGTACCGGTCTGAAAAAAGTTACCTTGCCGGATTCCATCCGTGAAATCGGTGAATTTGCGTTCTACGGCTGTCAGTCACTGGATCATGTCATCCTTCCCAAAGCCATTACCCAGATTTCAATGGGTACGTTTCAGAATTGTTCTTCCATAACGGATATCCGGATTCCGACAGGCGTTGTCACTATCCAGACGGAAGCTTTTCTGAATTGTACGAAACTCAAAAATATCCGGATCCAGAACGGCTTACAGGAAATTGAATCCATGGCCTTTAAGAATTGTAAATCGCTGGGACGTGTGGTGCTTTCCGAAACGGTGAATCATGTCGGTACTTCGTCGTTTGAAGCCTGTATTAATATGACAAGACTGGAATTTAACGGGGATACCAAGGTCGATTCTATGGCGTTCAGTGACTGTATCAATCTCCAGGAAATCGTGTTCTATAAGAATCCTACCAATATTGACGATCTGGCGTTCTATGGCGTGACGGATCTGACGCTTTACAGCGATAATAGTTTATATGTCGAACAGTATGCCGATAAAAAACGATTTGAAAATGATATTATCCGTAATCTGCCGCCCTATGAGGACAAAGGAATCCTCAATGAAGAAATTGAGGAAGAAGAAACGCAGTTCTCCGGCGATTATCTGTTTATCCTGATCATGATCGTTGTCATTGACGTGAGCGCTATCGTTCTCTTCAGTTTATATCTGCTGTTCTTCCAGCCTAAGGGAAGACATCGTAAAAAAATGAAAACGGTCTCTGTCGGGAAAGCAAAGTATTCCGAAGCCGCTGTCCGGAAACATCATGTCTCTTCCCGGACAAAGACGGGCACTTCCGATACTGCCGCTCCTTCCGCTCCTTCCGCTCCTTCCGGACAATCGACTGTCCCGTCTGCCAAAAAAACACCGGCTCATCCTGCCGCAAAATCCCAATCTTCTTCCGGTTCTGCGCGGCGCTCCGCTCCGCCTTCCGATTCCCGCCGCAGGGCTCGCTATGAAACACCGCCGGAATCGTCTGATTATCCTTCACATGATAAATAATTCTAAATAATTCCTGTCTTTCTTTGAACGGCAGTTACCCGGGGAAACCTTTTCTGGAAAAGAAAGGTTTCCCCGGTTCTTTTCGAAAGACCTTTTTGTGTCGGTCTTTCAGGAGACTGCATAGACTGTAAGAGAGAAGAGTGAGGTGATAGAAATGGATCAGCCTCTGATAATGATGTCGTCAATCACGTATGCGATGAGGGGCAAAGAGTTGCTGAAAGGATATGGAATCAAGGCGGAAATTGAGAGAACTCCAAAAAACAGTTCCCGACAGGGCTGTGGGTACAGTCTTTATGTACCCGTCAGGACGGAAGAGGCGGAAAGATTGTTAAGGGAAAACGGAATCAGGATATCAGGTCGAAGCGAAAGGGGAATGAAGCATGATCTATCTGGATAATTCCGCTACCACATTCCCCAAACCCCTGACCGTCCGAAACAGTATCAATGCTTCCTTTGCGTTCGGCGCCAATCCCGGCCGCAGCGGTCATAAACTCTCTTTACGGGCGTCTGAGGAAATCTTCCGTACCAGACAGACAGCGGCTGAATTCTTTCATGCCAGATCGGAAGAAGATGTTATTTTTACGCTGAATTGTACCGTGGCATTGAATCTGGTGATGAAGGGTTGTCTTAAAAGCGGGGATCATGTCGTGGTTTCCGGGATGGAACACAATGCCGTGATGCGGCCGCTCGAAAAATGTTCGGCAAAGGGAATTACTTTTTCTGCCGCTCGGGTCTTTCCCGGTGATGACGATCAGACCATTGCGTCTTTCCGCAGCGCTATCAATGAAAAAACAAAAATGATCATCTGTATCCATGCTTCCAATGTCTGGGGGATCCGGCTGCCTGTGGAACGTCTTTCGGCGCTGGCTCATGAATATGGATTGTTATTTGCCGTTGATGCGGCGCAGAGTGCCGGCGTCATTCCGATTGATCTGCAGCAAAGTAAGATCGATTATCTCTGTGTAGCGGGGCATAAGGGACTGTATGGGCCGATGGGAACAGGAATGCTGATTATCAATACCGACCGGCTTCCGGATACGCTCATCGAAGGCGGTACCGGCAGTAATTCCCTTTCCTTCCGTCAGCCGGAGGAATTGCCCGATAACCTGGAAAGCGGTACGCCGAATCTTTCCGGACTGGTCGGATTACGAT